>SKXZ01000107.1 GCA_007128145.1 Candidatus Nitricultor lacus
ATGCTGGGAAACAAGGCATACAATCAGAGCGGACACCTGGAAATAGCCGGCTGTGACGTAGTTAATCTCGCAAGTGAGATGGGGACCCCACTGTATATTTTCGATGAAGAGCTTTTACGCAAAGCCATGGCCGCATACCGCAACGGACTTGCACAAGTGGTACCGGAAAGCACGGTGGCGTATGCCGGAAAGGCATTTCTGTGCTCTGCGCTTTGCGGGCTCATCGAGCAGGAAGGTTTGTGGTTGGATGCGGTGTCCGGCGGCGAGTATTACCTTGCCCTGGTGAGTGGATTTCCTACCACCCGTATCATTTTCCATGGCAACAATAAAATGCGCGAGGAACGGGAAATGGTTCTGGCTGAGGGAGTAGGGAGGTGGGTGGTTGATGGAGAGGAGGAGCTCGACACCCTCCTTGAAGAGGCTCCTTCCTACCGCCATGGAAAGATGCCGGTGTATTTTCGGATCACACCGGGTGTGGACCCTCACACGCATGAGTTTATCACAACCGGGAAGGTGGATTCGAAGTTCGGGTTCCCACTCATGGAGGGAATCGCCTCCCGGGCGCTGCAGAAGGCTGTTGACAGTGGCTTAGTGGATGTTATGGGAATACATTGTCATATCGGGTCGCAGATAGATTCCCTCGAGCCTTTTGAACAGACCGTGAAGGTTATGGTTGACTTTATGGCTGATTTTCGAGACCGGACGGGTTTTGTCCTCACTGAACTCGACATGGGAGGAGGACTGGGGGTGCCCTATCTCGATGCCGACCTGGGGCGGTTCCCTTCCATCGATGATTACTGCAGGGGGTTGGGCGCACAGCTGCGTTCGCAATGTGAGCGTAGAAGTTTCCCCCTTCCCCGGATGGTGATCGAACCGGGCCGCTCTATCGTGAATACCGCCGGAAGCACCTTGTACCGGGTGGGAACGGTGAAAAATATACCCGGAGTCAAACGGTACATCGCTGTTGACGGGGGAATGACCGACAACCCGAGACCGGTCCTCTACGGAGCGAAATATCAAGCGGTTTTGGGTGTTCGGACCACTGATCGTGAAGCTCACGAATATACGGTGGTGGGGAAATGCTGTGAGTCCGGGGACATAATTATCAACGAATGTTCGCTCCCTTCCGTGAAAAGCGGTGATCTCCTTTTGGTCGAAGGCACCGGTGCTTACAATCACTCTATGGCTTCCAATTACAACATGATACCCCGACCGGGAGTTGTATTCAGTCGGGAAGGGAAAGCGCTCATGGTGGAGCGGCCGGAGAGTTGGTACGACCTGGTGCGCAGAGACGTCATTCCTGAGGCATTTTCGACAAGAGCGGGCGCCAACTGTGACATCGAGGGGGGCAAAAGATGAATCCCATCAAGGTATATATTTGCGGAGTGGGTGGAAAAATGGGCCGGGAGGTAGTCCGGGCGGTGACGGGCCAGGAAGATATGATGCTGGCTGGCGGATACGATGTCGCGTTTACCGGCATGGACCTGGGGAAACTCGGAGGTTGCGGTACCGCCGGAATGGTGGTTGACAAGGAGCTTGCACAGGGTTTGGATGACAGTCGTCCTGATGTTGTGGTTGATTTTACCCATGCCGGAGCGCTTCGAAAGAACCTTCCCCTGTACTTTGAGCGCAAGACATCACTTGTCATCGGCACAACGGGGCTTACCCATGAAGAGCTTGAAGACCTTTCAGAGGTTTGTGAAAAGCAATCCCTGGGATGCCTGGTCGCTCCGAACTTTGCCATCGGTGCTGTGCTCATGATGAGGTTTTCACGAACGGCAGCCCGTTACATGGAGGGCGCTGAAATTATTGAATTTCACCATACAGGGAAAAAAGACGCTCCATCGGGAACCGCCATGCGCACAGCTGAGGGAATCGGGGATGAAGCGGGTTTCCTGGACCGTCCCGAGCATGGTTCGGAACTGGTGAGCGGGGCGAGAGGAGCAACGGTGGGACCGGTAAAAATCCACAGTGTACGCCTAAGCGGCTTCATGGCTCACCAGGAAGTGATCTTTGGTGGGGATGGACAAACCCTGACCATCCGCCATGATTCTCTGGATCGAAGCTCTTTTATGCCCGGTGTGGTACTCGCCATACGACATGTGTACCGCAACAAGGGATGTGTGGTAGGCCTTGACTCTATCATGGAATGGTGATCCCGTATGAAATTTGTCAAAATGCACGGACTGGGAAACGATTTTATACTCTTTCCTCCCAACGCTCTATGCGAGGAAGCAAGTCTTTCCCGCCTGGCCCGTAAAGCCTGTCATCGAAACTTCGGAATCGGGGCGGATGGAATCATCCTGGTAGCGACACAAGGGACGTTCGATGCCCCCGTGAAAATGCGTATTTTCAATGCAGATGGTACCGAGGCTGAAATGTGCGGTAACGGTATCAGGTGTCTCGCCCGTTATGTGTATGAACGGAAACTGGTGGAAAATGAAACCTTTCCGGTGGAGACGAACAGTGGGGTAATAACGCCTTCAGTTATTGTCCAGCAAGGGAAGGTAACCGGAGTGCGGGTGGACATGGGAATTCCCCGCTTTCAGCATGCTGACTTTCCCCTTCAAGAAGAGACGGGCAACCGGGAAGAGTATGTTGTACACATTGACGAAATGTCATTTCCTTATACTCCTGTATCCATGGGGAACCCGCATGCGGTTATTTTTGAGCTTCCCGATAATTGGCCCGTGTACGGAGCTGCTATTGAAGGACATTTCCTCTTCCCCCACCGCACCAATGTTGAGTTCGTCCGCATTTTAGCTTTGGATCTTGCCGAAGTGCGGGTTTGGGAGCGAGGCGCGGGAGCAACACTTGCCTGTGGAACCGGAGCGTGCGCGGTGCTGGCCGCGGGGGTACGTAAGGGAATACTTTCCCGGCGTTCCCACATCCGGTTGCCGGGAGGAGAGCTTCGGGTGGAATGGCCCTCTGATGATTCATCAATATTTATGGAGGGGCCGGCAGAAGAGGTATTTACCGGTACTATCAAACAGGAGGTTTGGACACAATGGACGTCGCTCAAAGAATAAAAAATCTGCCCCCTTACCTTTTTGCCGAGATTGAGCGGAAAATCGAGCGTGCCCGGGAGAGAGGTGTAGAAATTCTCGATCTCGGAATCGGAGACCCCGATATGCCCACACCGGATTTTATCGTGGAGAGGATGTGCCGGGAAGTAAAAAATGCGAAAAATCACCAGTATCCCTCTTACAGGGGTCTTCAGGCTTTCCGCCAGGCCGCCTGCGAGTGGTATGGCCGGAGGTTCGCTGTCGAGTTCGACCCGGAAACATCCGTCGTATCCCTTATAGGCTCCAAGGAGGGTATCGCTCATTTCCCTTGGTGCCTGGTAAACCCGGGTGATATCGTGCTTGCCTCAGACCCTGGTTATCCCGTGTACAAGGTAAGCTCTATGCTGGCGGGAGGAACGGTGCTTGCACTTCCCCTCTTGCGGGAAAATAATTTTTTACCCGACTTTTCTATTTTTCCTGAAAGCGTGCTCGAACGCACAAAACTGGTCTTTCTCAACTATCCGAATAATCCGACATCGGCGGTGGCCCCGCTTAAGTTCTTTGCATCGGTGGTGGAGCTGGCCCGGAAGTACGATTTCGCTATTGCCCATGACCTCGCCTATTCAGAGATCAGCTACGACAACTACCAGGCTCCTTCGATATTCCAGGTGGAAGGAGCAAAAGACCGAGCGGTTGAATTCCATTCCCTGTCCAAGACATTTAACATGACCGGATGGAGAGTTGGATTCGCGGTGGGAAACACCGGTCTCATCGAAGCCCTGGGGCGGGTGAAGACCAATATTGATTCGGGAATTTTCAACGCTGTACAATGGGCGGCTGTGGAGGCTCTCAACCGAGATCGGGAGGCGCTCGAGGGAATCCTGCCGGTATATCAGCGAAGACGTGATTTGGTTGTAAAAGCCCTTCATGAAGCCGGTCTGCCTCTCGACCCCCCTATGGCTTCTTTTTATGTGTGGGTTCCGGTTCCAGAGGGTTTTGATTCCATGGGTTTTGCCGAATTGCTTCTCGAAAAAGCCGGGGTGGTCCTTACCCCAGGCATTGGTTTTGGAAAATACGGCGAAGGGTATGTTCGTATTTCCCTGACCTCTTCTGAAGAGATACTGGAGAGAGCGATGGAACGAGTAGGAGAGGTCCTGCGGGGGAGGTGATGTGGTGAGAGTTGTGGTTCAGAAATTTGGAGGCACATCCGTCAATACCCGGGAATTACGCCGTAAGGCTGCCGGTAAAGTTTTAGAAGCCCGTGAAGAGGGATTAAGCCCGGTAGTGGTTGTTTCAGCCATGGGTCGTACCGGGGCTCCCTATGCTACGGATACATTGATCCGGCTCGCGCTCGAGGAACACGAAGACTGTGAACCGAGGAATTTGGACATCCTTCTCTCTTGCGGGGAAACGATTTCCGCGGTGGTGATGGCCCAGACACTCGCCTCCCTGGGAGTTCCTTCGGCTGTTCTTACAGGGGGACAAGCGGGGATCATAACCGATGCGCATTTCGGCGATGCCACCATAGAACGGGTAAGCCCGGAACGAGTGCGGAGCTTTCTTGAAGAAGGCCGTGTAGTAGTGGTAGCGGGGTTCCAGGGAGCTACGGAAAAGGGAGAAATAACTACCCTTGGTCGGGGAGGCAGCGACACCTCGGCAGTCGCGTTGGGCGTTGCGCTGGAGGCCGAATATGTCGATATTTTCACCGATGTAGTCGGCGTGATGACCGCAGATCCACGCATCGTGCCGGAAGCCCAGATTCTCAAAGGACTGACCTACACGGAAGCGGTTGAAATCGTGCAGCATGGAGCAAAGGTCATCCACAATAAAGCCATGGACGTCGCGCGGGAATACAGGATTCCCTTACGGGTCAGGAATCTTGATGATACGGGAAAAGGAACGCTCATTTGTGATTTAAAAACACTGGCTAAGGAGGGTTTGCGTATCATATCACAAGAAAGTCCGGTGTATTCCATTGCATATCGCCCGGGCCTTGCCCAGGTACGGCTTGATTTTACCGAGGCGGAGGAGAAAAGGCTGAATATTTTCAGTGTATTGGCCCGAAGAGGGATCAGCATTGATCTTATCAGCTTGTTCCCGGAGTCGGTAGCATTTACCGTGGAAGAGAATAAGGGTGAGCTTGTTCGCCAGACCCTTGAAAAAGAGGGGTTCTCCATTCGCCTCAACGCTCCGTGTGCAAAGGTATCGCTCGTGGGCAGCGGTATGGCCGACCGTCCGGGAGTTATGGCCGAACTGGTTGAAGCACTCACGGGCGAAAAAGTAGAAATACTTCAGACCGGGGACTCTCATGTTACCATTTCCTGCCTGCTTTGGGCGAAACACATGGAACGGGCCATCCAGGTTCTTCATCGTGTTTTCCAGTTGGAGAATCTTTGTTGATCGAGAGAGAATTCACGGAATGTACAGGGAGGTATCCCATGCGAACCGACTTTGGAGACCTTTTGACAGCGGTGATTACCCCTTTTGATCAGTCGATGCAGGTCGATTTTGTGGAATTTCGCCACCTGGTCAAGACGCTTATCAAGCAGGGTTCTGATGGAATTGTGGTGGCTGGGACCACTGGAGAGTCGCCAACGTTAACCAGGGAAGAAAAACTGGGTTTATTCAAGGTTGCCGTTGAAGAAGCAGGTGAAAAGGCTCAAGTTGTGGCGGGAACATGTACCTACTCTACCGCAGAATCCGTGGAATTATCGAAAGAAGCGGAAAACATTGGTGTACACGGTATTCTGGGTACCGTTCCCTATTACAGCAAACCTCCCCAGGAAGGGTTGTATCTCCACTTCCATGCCATAGCAGAGGCTGTGGGAATCCCGCTTATGCTGTATAATATTCCTTCACGCACCGGGGTGAACCTGGAGCCGGAAACAATAGCCCGCCTTGCCGAAATCCCGAATATTTCCGCTATCAAAGAAGCAAGCGGGAAAAGCGACCAGGTATCGAATATCCGGCGTTTGACCGGCGATGGGTTCGAAATTTACAGTGGTGACGATAACATGACTCTCACTATTCTCGCTTTGGGGGGCAGAGGCGTGGTGAGCGTGGCTTCCCATATTGCGGGAAGCGAAATACGTTCCATGATTGAATCTTTTCAGCAGGGAGATACCAGGCGAGCCCGCGAGATTCATCTCAAACTGTATCCTCTGTTCAAGGCACTTTTTGTCGCTACGAACCCCATACCATTGAAAGCGGCCTTGTCGATGCTCGGCTGGAAGTGCGGAAATCCCCGCCTTCCCCTGTGTTCCCTTTCTGAAGATAAGGTTCCTGCTCTAAGGCGTACTCTTATAGATGCAGGTTATTTGGGAGCAGAAGAAAACCGGGGTTGAGACCCTGAAGTACTCACCCCCAAGGGAGCTTTTGCACAACCCTTGCGGGAAGAGAGTATTTAGGAGTATAATACATTTTACTTTTCAGAGGAAAAATGATGAAAGCGCAAACTGAGCGCTGGACATAGAGAAAAGGCGATGACCGGGAAGTCCGCTTTTATAACGGCACCAGCGAGGGGGTGAAGGTGTAAGCCCCCGCCGGAAAGTGGCGGAGAGAGCCCGTGGAGCCGGCACCGAAGAAAAGGTGGTATGCCTAAGTAGGTTGCCCCGGATTTTCCGTTAAACAAATAAGTACTGCAGGGTGGTACCGTATGCCTTGAGGTATACCCCTGCCCTGAGCGGTTAAGAGTGCCCCGTCCTTGGACGGGGTTTTTTTATGGTGAGGTTTGTAATTGGAGAAAAGCGGGGAAGGGGATAAAAGCGGTGAGTCGTGAATCGTAAATCGTGAGTCTTTTCCTTCTCACTTCTTACTCCTCACTGCCCTTAAACGGGAGGCTGGAAGCATGGTGAAAGTAGGTATTGTAGGTGGTTCCGGATACACAGGACTGGAGCTTCTGCGCATATTGGAAAACCATCCCTCTGCAAGTGTGGAATGGATGACCAGCGAAAGCTACACCGATCAATTTGTGGAGAAATACTGTCCTGCATGGAAAAAACGCGTGGATATGAAATTTCTATCCCGGAATATTGCTCGAGAAGCAGAAGGTGTGGATGTCGTGTTTTTTGCCCTCCCTCATGGAGTATCCATGGATTGGGTGCCTGGGGTTCTCGATCGTGTGCGGGTGGTGGACCTGGGAGCAGATTTCCGTATCAAGGACCTTGAGGTATACCGTCACTGTTATGGCTTTGAGCACCGCTCGGCTGTGTGTGTTGAGGAAGCGGTGTATGGCATACCCGAGATATACAGGCCGAGTATCCAGAATGCTCGTTTGGTGGCGAATCCGGGATGTTATCCCACTTCCATCCTCATACCGCTGTATCCTTTTTTATACAGTGGTGTTATCGAGCCTGTCATTATTGCTGACAGCAAATCAGGAGTAAGCGGAGCGGGAAAAAAACCCGGGGAAGCTACTCATTTTTGTGAAGTGGATGAAAATTTCAAAGCCTACAAAATAGGAGAACACCGGCACGAAGGAGAAATTGCCGAACAGATGAACTTTTTTTATGATGGTACGGTGCAACTCACTTTTGTACCCCATCTTCTCCCGTTGAAAAGAGGGATTTTGAGCACAATCTATGTACACCTGAAAGACGATCTTTCAGAAAACGATCTCTTCGATATATGGAAGGAATCGTATAGATATGAACCATGGGTGAGGGTCTATCCCCCTGGTTCCTTCCCGGAGCTTAAGTGGGTATTGGGTTCGAACTATATTGATATCGGGCTGAAAAAAACAGCTGAGGGTCGTGCGGTAGTGGTGAGTGCGCTCGATAACCTTACAAAAGGAGCTTCAGGCCAGGCGGTGCAGAACATGAACATAATGTTTGGTCTTGACGAACGGGAAGGCCTGCCCTGCTCTGTTCTGTATCCTTAGGAGGTGGATCTATGACGGAACAATCTTTTCGGATTCTTGATGAAGGTCTTGACGCCGTTGAAGGGTTTTTTACCCGTGGTATTCATTGTGGAATAAAAAAAAGCAAGAAGGATCTGGCAATCATTCTGTCTCGTGTACCCGCCGCCGCGGCGGGGGTCTTTACTCGTAATACCGTCATCGCTGCGCCGGTTATCATCACAAGAGAAAATGTGCGGCGCGGGGGGACGCTTCAGGCGATCGTGGTAAACAGCGGTATAGCCAACGCGTGCACCGGCACCCGAGGTATAGATGATGCCCGTTTCATGGCTCAAGTTGTGGCGGATGAATTCTCGCTTGAAGATCCTTCTTTGGTGGGTGTGGCGTCTACCGGAGTGATCGGAGACTTTCTTCCTTTGGGAAAAATAGAAAAAGGGGTACGTCTCATTCATAAGCATATTTACGAAAAAAGTGGTGATCATAGTGCAGCGAACGCGATAATGACCACCGATACCTTCCCCAAAGAACGATCTGTATCCCTTACGATTGAGGGGAAAGAGGTGAGACTTGCTGCTATAGCCAAGGGAGCGGGTATGATACGTCCCGACATGGCTACCATGCTCTCCTTTCTCATTACCGATGCGGCTGTCGATAGCGAAACTCTGCAGGACATCTTAAGAGAATCTGTTGATGAGAGCTTTAATCGGGTAACAGTGGACGGAGATACGAGTACAAATGACATGGTCCTCATGCTGGCAAATGGTGAAAGCGGGATTTCGACCATTAACAGGGACCATCCGGAATTTTTCAAATTGAAAGAAGCTTTACGTTGGATCTGTGTCGAGCTTGCCAAAGATCTTGTCCGGGACGGAGAAGGCGCCACCAAATTTATAAACGTGGTTGTGGAGGGGGCCGCCTCAAGGGAGGATGCACGCAAAGCGGCCTATACAGTAGCCGAGTCAATGCTTGTCAAAACCGCTATTTTCGGTGAAGACCCCAACTGGGGAAGGGTTATGGCGGCTTTGGGCAGGAGCGGCGCTTCTTTCAAGCCGGAAAGAGTATCTTTTTCGGTCAATGGTACTCCCTTTGTCCGCAACGGCATTGGAGCTTCAGAAAAGGGGAGGGCCACTCTGTTTGACGCGGTACGGACTAAAACGATTGATATGGTTATTCAATTGGGTGCGGGTGAGGAATCGTTCAATGTCTGGACCTGTGATTTATCTTTAGACTATGTAAAGATAAACAGCCTTTACAGCTGAGGTGATAATAAAGTGAAGATTGTCATAAAAGTAAGCGGGAAAAATATTGATCCTGACGATGACCGGATTTCCGCCCCTCTCGCCAGACTGTGGAAAGATGGGAAAAAACTTGTGATCGTGCACGGCGGCGGTCCGCAAATCACTTCTTTCATGAACCGGGTGGGCAAAGAGGCACATTTTGAAGAAGGGTTGCGGGTAACGGACCGGGAAGACATGGACCTGACAGAAATGGTCCTGAGCGGATATCTGAATAAAACCCTGGTAGGCCTTCTCACCCGTCAGGGGGTACGTGCTTGTGGTATAAGCGGACGTGATGGGGGGCTCATTCATGCACAGAAGCTCTATATGATGAAAGAAGGAGAAAACATCGATTTGGGAAGGGTGGGATCTGTAACTAAAGTGGATCCTTCACTGATCGAGATACTTTGGGACAAGGGATTTTTACCCGTGATTTCTCCGGTTTCGGCTGACAACCAGGGGGCGAGTCTCAATGTGAATGCCGATGTTGTAGCAGCGGGCGTTGCCCGAGTGATATCAGCGGAAACATTGATATTGTTTACCGATGTTCCCGGAGTTTTGGCCGATCCTTTGAATCCGGAAAGTATCATCAAGGAATTGCCACTGGGAGATATTCAGGGTTTGTTGCGGGGTGGTGTTGCTGGTGGGGGAATGATACCCAAGCTCAAGACAGCAAAAGAAGCCGTGGAAAGTGGTGTAGGTGAAGTTATCATAGCGGGGGGGAATGCTCTGGCAGAACTTGAAGCCTATGCGCAGGGTGGTACGCTTCCTGGAACCAGGGTGACGGCATAACCTGGTATTCTCAGGAAGAATGCGACGAGGGAAGATATTGGCTGCAGTATAGGAGAAACTTGCTCTTTCGTCGCTTTTATGTCAATAATAGCAAATACATGACTCACCACTCAATGCGCCTATAGGGAGGTGAATGATGAAGAGTAGTGAGGTTTTCCAGGAAGATGAGCAATTAATGTTGTCCACGTACCGCCGTCTTCCTTTGGTGATTGAAAGAGGAGAGGGCTCCTGGGTCTTTGATCCCGAGGGGAAGAGATATCTTGATTGTGTGGCTGGTCTTGCGGTTAATATCATGGGATATGGATACCAACCTCTTGCCGAGGCGGTGAAAGAAGGAGCCGGGTTGCTCTTGCACGCATCCAATCTTTACCATACGGTACCCCAGCTTTCCCTGGCTAAAAGTTTGTGTGAACTTTCTGGACTTTCACGCGTGTTTTTCAACAACAGTGGAGCAGAAGCTAACGAAGTAGCCTTGAAAGCTGCCCGGTTTTACGGGAGGCGAAAATACGGTAGCCGTTATAAATTTTTGGCTTTTCATCGTTCCTTTCATGGGAGGACTTTATTAACCATCTCCGTGACGGGGCAGGAGAAATTTCACCAGGACCTTGAGCCCCTGCCGGAGGGGATACTTTTTGCCCGTCTCAACGATATACAGAGCGTGGAAAAGGTGATTGATAAGGAAGTTTGCGCGATCATTGTGGAACCAGTGCAGGGTGAGGGAGGAGTGTATCCTGCCGAAAAAGGTTTCCTTCGTGATGTTCGGGCTCTTTGTGATGAACGTGATATCCTCCTAATTTTTGACGAGGTTCAGTGTGGCATGGGACGGACGGGAAGTTTTTTTGCCTTCCAACACTATGAAGTGACTCCTGATCTTGTAACCCTGGCGAAGGGGCTTGGTGGCGGGCTTCCCATTGGCGCGGTTTTATTCGGGGAAAAACCTCTGTCCGTATCGCGCAAGGGAGATCAGGGAAGCACTTTCGGCGGGAATCCACTGGCATGCAGAGCAGCTAAAGTGATGGTAGAAGCGGTTTCCACACCGGATATATTACAGGGTGTCAGATCAAAAGGAGAAATGCTCCAGGAAGGATTTGCAGCCCTTAAGAACCGTTATTCTTCGATAATTACACAGGTGCGTGGTGTAGGTCTGATGTGGGGAGTACAGGTTCCCAACCGTGCGGCGGATATTGTACAGGGAATGTTGGAACGAGGAGTACTGGTCAACGCTGCAAACCCTGATACGGTTCGTATTCTTCCCCCGCTCACTATCACGCAAGATGAACTGAGGCATTTCTTGAAGGTGTTTTCCGCCCAGTTAGAAGCGATAGTAGTATAGAAGGGAACTGAGAAAGGAGAATCTTGTAACATGTCGAAAAGGAAAAAAGTCATATTGGCGTATTCCGGAGGATTGGACACTTCAGTAGCCATCCGTTGGTTACAGGAGGAGTATAATGCAGAGGTATACGCTGTAACGCTTGACCTTGGCCAGGGGAAAGACCTGGAAGGAGTACAGCAAAAAGCCTTGAGTGTTGGAGCTAAAGAGGCTTTTGTATTTGATGTGCGGGAGGAATTCATTGACGAGTATGTTGTCCCCGCTCTTTGGGCTGGTGCGGTGTATGAAAGACGGTATCCATTAGCCACTGCTCTCTCACGTCCACTGATCGCGAAATATCTGGTCCGTGTAGCGGAGGAACAGGGAGCGGATATCATCGCCCATGGCTGTACGGGAAAGGGGAACGACCAGGTGCGAATCGATGTGTCGGTAGCCGCCCTCAACCCAGATCTCAAAGTGGTCGCCCCCGCACGGGTATGGTCGTTCTCGCGGGAGGAGGAAATGGAATACGCGAGTGCTCATGGTATCCCGGTACCGGTGACGGTTGAAAATCCCTACAGCATTGATCAGAATATATGGGGACGCAGTATTGAATGCGGGGTCCTGGAAGACCCATGGGTTGAACCTCCAGAGGAGGTTTACGAGTGGACCCGTGATCCTCGCCGTGCACCTGATGAACCTGCGTACTTGGAAATCGGTTTTGAAGAAGGCTTTCCGAAACTGTTGAACGGCCAATACTATTCGCTGGTGAACCTTGTGGAAGAGTTGAATAAACTGGGGGGAGAACACGGCTTCGGTCGGGTGGATCACCTGGAAAACCGGCTGGTAGGAATTAAATCTCGTGAAATATACGAATGCCCTGCCGCCTTTCTCCTTGTCGAAGCGTACCGTGACCTGGAAAACCTGGTTACACCAAGGGAAGTGACACATTTTAAACCCGTATTGGAAGGTAAATATTCACAGATGGTGTACGAGGGATTGTGGTATTCACCTCTACGGGAAGCACTGGATGCTTTCATGGCCAAGGTGGCGGACCGGGTTACCGGTACGGTGAGGATAAAACTTTTTAAAGGCAGCGCCCAGGTGGTGGGAAGAAAGAGTGAGTTTTCCCTGTATGATTTGGGACTTGCCACTTACGATAAAGGAGATATGTTCGACCACCAGGCCGCAGAGGGCTTCATTAAACTGTGGGGGCTCCCCACCAGAATGAGCGCGGTAGTAAACCGCAAGCGAACTACCTGAATAGGGGAGAGAGTGCCGTGAAATTATGGGGGAGCCGGATGGAGAAGGAACTCGACGAAGAGGTTGCCCGTTTTTCCACCTCCATCATGGATGATTATGTATTGTATCCGTTTGATTTGTGGGGGAGTGCCGCCCACTGCCTGATGTTGGAACGGGTGGGTTTGCTTGAAAAGACGGAAGCGAGCGCCATCATGGATGGTTTGCGTACCATCATGGGAGAACTGAGAGAGGGGGAAATAGATCCTTCTCCCTATGAGGATGTCCACAGCCTGGTGGAAGGCCGCTTGCATGAGCTGATAGGAGAAACAGCGGGGAAACTCCATGCGGGAAGAAGCCGGAACGACCAGATTGTTTTGGATGAAAGGCTTTTCTTGCGTGAGGCAATAGCGACTGCGGGAGAGGAAATCATAAATCTTCTGCGCGGGTTTCTCAAAAAGGCCGAAGAATACCCCGAGCTTGTTATGCCGGGGTATACCCACCTGCAGCCCGCACAGCCGGTTCTATTCTCCCATCACATGATGGCCTATTTTTCCATGTTCCGGCGGGACGCGGAAAGGTTGCGTGATGTCCTCCCCCGGGTAAATACCCTCCCCCTGGGCGCAGCCGCTCTTGCCGGTACAAGCTTGCCGATTGAGAGGGGAGAGGTGGCACGACTCCTTGCTTTCCCCGCGGTTCAAGACAACAGTATGGATATTGTTTCCGACCGTGATTTTATATTAGAGGTTTTGAGCCACCTTGCACTTGGGGCGCTTCACTTGAGCAGATTGGCGGAAGAGATTGTGCTGTGGGTTTCACCAGGTTTCGGTTTTCTCGAGATCGATGATGCTTTCACCACCGGTTCAAGCATCATGCCGCAGAAAAAAAACCCTGATGTAGCAGAACTCATCAGGGGGAAGAGTGGAGAGTCAATATCCGGGTGGCTGAGTTTGGCTGTTACCCTCAAGGGGCTCCCTCTCAGTTATAACAGGGATTTACAGCAGGATAAAGCACCCATGCTGCGGGTTGTGAGGGAAGTTACTGACTCACTGCATTTGGCTTCCCGCCTGGTGGATAATGTCAAACCGAGAAAAGAGATTATGGCTGCCGCATTGAATGAGGGGTTTTTAACCGCCACGGATCTTGCCGAACACCTGGTGGAACGTGGGATTCCCTTTCGAAGAGCCCATTCTTTGGTTGGCGCACTGGTTCGGGATCTTGCCTCAAGGGGCCGTTCTTTTACCGATATGCGCAGTGAAGAACTTATTTCGATTATCGGTGAAATGGAAGAAGATATGCTTCCTCTGCTGGATCCGGTTCAGTCTGTTAAGCGTAAGCGTTCCTATGGCAGTACAGCACCGGTTGAAGTTGCACGCCAGGTGGAAGAAGGACGGTATTTTGTAAAACAAGAAAAAAAACGACTCGGAGAGCTCCAGGCTCGGTGGGAAAAAAGTTACGTGGAAATGTTTCCCGGCGATGAAACCCCCTGAAAACAAACAAATCCGGTTAAGGATGGAGTGAATGCGTGTGGGAAAAACTCACCAGGATATTCTCTATGAAGCCCGTGAAGAGAATATAAAGTTTGTCCGTTTGCAGTTTGTGGACGTTCTTGGCCTTCCGAAAAATGTCGAGATTCCGATAAAACGCCTGGAACGTGCTTTGGAAGAGGGTGTCAATTTCGACGGTTCTTCCATTCAGGGTTTCGTGCGTATTGAAGAATCAGATATGAAGCTTTTGCTCGATCCCGAGACGTTCATGGTGTGCCCATGGGAGCAGCAGGACCTGGTAGCGCGGATAATTTGTGACGTGACTTCCGCTGAAAATACCGGTTTTGAGGGTTGTCCTCGCACGAACCTCAAGAGAGTGTTAAATGAAGTGGCCCAAGAGGGATATACATTCAAAATAGGAACAGAAGCCGAATTTTTTATCTTTCAACGGGATGAGATGGGTAAGCCCTATACCCATGACCGCGGAAGCTATTTTGACCTCTTGCCGTTTGACCAGGAGGAAAAATTACGCCGGGACATGGTGATTGCCTTGGATGAGTTGGGTTTCAACATCGAGGCTGCGCATCATGAGGTAGCTCCGGGGCAACACGAGATAGATTTCGAATACAGCGATGCCTTACGGGTGGCAGACAATCTAATAACCCTTAAACTTGCGGTAAAAACGCTTGCTATCCAGAATGGCTATGTGGCAACCTTCATGCCTAAACCCATGTACGGCGTAGCGGGCTCCGGTATGCATACACACCTGTCTCTCTTTCAGAATGAAGAAAACGCATTTTATGATGCATCTCGGGAAGACGGCCTGAGTGCCGTAGCTCGAGGATTCATCGCCGGGCTTCTCCAACACGCTCCGGCTGTCACTGCCGTGACAAATCCGCTGGTGAATTCTTACAAGCGATTAGTTCCGGGTTTCGAAGCTCCGGTTTACGTCGCATGGGCGGAGCGTAACCGCAGTCCGCTGATTCGGGTCCCGCCTCAGAGAGGAGAGGGAACCCGAGCGGAACTGCGCAATCCGGACCCTGCCTGTAATCCCTATTTAGCTTTTGCCACCATTTTGTATGCCGGTAGAGACGGTATTACCAAAGGCCTTGATCCCGGAAAACCGTGCAACAAGGTTAATCTTTATGAAATTACTTCCGAGGAAAGGGTAGCCTGGGGAATTCGGAATCTCCCGCGTAACCTGGGGGAAGCTTTGGACGAGTTTGAGAAAGACCAGGTAATTCGTGAAGCTCTCACGCCTCATATTGTTGATTTTTATCTTGCTGCAAAACGCAGTGAGTGGGAAGCTTTCCAGGTGATGGTGCACCCGTGGGAAGTGGAGCGCTACATGGACATTTACTGAAAACTAGAAGCGCTTTCCCTGTCAGGTTTTGTATTTTCAAGGGTCAGCCTTTTTCTGCCTGTTGTGTGTTTCTATAAGGACGGAGAGGACTGCCATGTCTGCGGGTGTAACCCCTCTCACCCGTGAGGCTTGACCAAGGGTGCGAGGGTGAACTTCAGACAGGCGATCCTTCGCCTCGGAAGAAAGGCCTTTGACGGATGAAAAATCAAAATCCGGCGGGAAACGCTTGTTCTCCAGGCGGCTCATGCTCTGAATAGCCCTCCTTTGACGTTCAATGTAGCCCGCATATGTTATTTCAGTTTCTACTTCCTCGATTATATTGGGAGTCAGATAGGGCCGATTCAGGTCAAAGTTCGCCAGATCCCGGTAGGTAACTCGAGGGCGGCTGAGAAGGCGGGCCAGAAATTCAGGATTTCTGATTGGTTCGCCGCCGGCTTTTTGTAAAAGGAGGTTGAGTTGTGGGGAGGGGGAAACAAGGGTATGAGAAAGACGATCGATCTCCTGTTGAATAGTTTCTCGCTTTATTACGGTATCTTGGTATTGTTTGGAGTCTACCGTGCCGACCGCATATCCTTTGGCGGTCAAGCGTACATCGGCGTTTCCGTGACGTACCACCAGGCGATGTTCGACTTTCCCAGTCCGTAAGCGGTATGGCTCACTCACCCCCCGGGTGACCAGATCATCTATCATTACGGCGATATAGCTTTCTTCCCGCTTGAGAAGGAAGGGGGGTTCTCCCCTTAAAGCGAGCGCGGCGTTTATGCCTGCGATAATTCCCTGGCCTGCAGCTTCCTCGTATCCGGATGTGCCGTTTATTTGGCCCGCGAAATACAGACCAGGGATGGTGCGGCATTCCAGGGTGTGAGTCAATATGGTCGGTGAGATAATATCGTATTCGATGCCATATGCCGGGCGGACGATGTGTGCTCTCTCAAGACCCGGTATGGATCGGACTATTTTCCATTGGACTTCTTCCGGGAGCGATGTGAATATCCCCTGGGCGTAGACCTCTCGGGAATGGCTCCCTTCGGGTTCGAGGAAAACCAGGTGGTTTTCGCGTTGGGGGAAACGATGGACCTTGTCTTCCAGGGAGGGACACTCTCGAACCGGGGAGGAATCACTCAGGCATTGCAGGAGGGGAGAACGGTGAAGATTTTTTCTGATGATGTCACACGTTTGGGGGGTGGTACGGGTAATATAAATCACTGATCCTGAACAGACTCGACCGCTGTGTACGAAGGAAAAACACAACGGCTCTGTATCGCTTTGCTGGAGATCCATGGCCGAGGTATCGATGGTTGCCCGATCAAGCCTGGGTGGAGTACAGGTGTTGAGACGTAAAAGAGAAAGCCCCATCTCTCGCAATGTCCCGGCAAGTTGAACACTGGGAAACTCTCCCTGGCGCCCGGCCGGATAGCTGAGTTCACCTACCTTGATTACCCCGTTGAGAAAAGTTCCGGCAGCTATCACGATGCGGTGTGAATGGAAAGTGGACCCTGAGATAGTGCGGACACCATCTATTTGCCCGCTATGAAAAAGAATTTCCCCCACTTCTCCCTGGTATATATCGAGGTGATCCATCGCTTCCAGTTCTTCCCGTACCAGGTGTGAATAGCATTCGCGGTCCGTCTGGACCCGCAGGGTTTGTACGGCTGGTCCCTTGCCGGTATTGACTTTCTTTATATGGATTGCGGAGAGGTCCGCTATTCTTCCCATTAAGCCCCCCAGTGCATCGATTTCCCGCACCACGTGACCTTTACCCGGACCACCGATAGCTGGATTGCACGGCATGAGAGCGATATGATGGATACTTGTAGTGATAAGTAATGTCGAAACTCCCATGCGTGCTGAAGCTGCCGCGGCCTCAGCTCCGGCATGACCTCCTCCTACTACGATAACACCGTACGACTTGGACATAATTTCCTCTCTAGAAAGATTGTATATGTGTAAATGCGTATATGTGTAAATGCGAGAATGTGTGCCTTACCAGTGAACGGTCATCAGTGATCGGTGAATGAAATGTTTTACCATTCGACTCACGACTTACGATTCACGACTCACGGTCCTTCAGCCACTTCCCGACTCCCTCATTCCTGCCAGAGGGGCACTGGCGTGGCAATCTCTGTTTTTCCAAAAAGACTGGAGATTATTGAATCATAACAGGAGAAATTTTGGAAGTCCTGGGAAGCTTTTGAATAAAGAAAGTGGTATGTTAAGATTTGCTGGGGCTAGAATAAGCGTTTGTAAAGTATTTTACACA
The DNA here is from genome assembly GCA_007128145.1 of Candidatus Nitricultor lacus. Taxonomy (GTDB): domain Bacteria; phylum Atribacterota; class Atribacteria; order Atribacterales; family Atribacteraceae; genus Nitricultor; species Nitricultor lacus. The sequence continues at coordinate 17,588 of SKXZ01000107.1, forward strand.
CTCAGAAAAGTGAAGGAAGGAGGACCATTGACCGTGGAAAGGCGCTTTGCCGGAATAGTTTTCATGATTGGATCCCAGGTACTCCTTGCCTTTTTCATGTTTATTATTCCTTCCTTATCTTCGATTCTGAAACAGGACCTTGCGCTCACAAGCGCTGGTATTGGCGCCCTTACCATGGCTGTGTTCGCTGGATTCGGTTTATTCGCTTTTTTTACCGGCAAACTGACAGACCGGTTCCCCTTTGAACGGTCTTACCTTATTGGACACGGGATTGTAGCTATATGCCTGGTTGCTGCAGGGTTCAGCAGGAATCTATGGCAACTCTTTACCTTGCTGTTTTTGTGCGGTTTGGGAGACAGCCTGGTGAGTAATGCGTCTGCCCGGGTAATGGTATGGTGGTTTCCCGAAAAAGGTCGGGCTACGGCAAGCTCCATTTATAAAACCGGTTTCCCTTTGGGTGCAGCATTGGCCGCCCTTGTTTTGCCTCACATTGCTTTGCTCATGGGGTGGCAGTGGGTGTTTCGCTTGGTTGGTGTGTTTATTGGTTTGTGGGGCGTGGCGGTGTATGTGTTATTCGGGCTCAGGCAGGATGGGGAGGAACGCTCCGTGGTTACCCTCTCGAGCCGTCCACGATCCCGACCCCCTTCTCCCCGGGTACGGAACAGGGTGTACCTGGTGGGGAGTGTTGGTATGTTTTCTATTATTATTCAGTATTGCATAATGACGTACCTGGTTTTATATCTCACCCAGGAAGCGGGATATGCCCTTCTTTTTTCTGCCTCAATGCTTTCTCTCATACAGTTTGTAGGAACAGGGGCCCGTCTGGCCGCTGGCGTAGTGAGTGATTTTTTGGTTGGGAACCGGGCTACTACAATGTTTTTAAGCTTCGTCCTTTGCCCATTTGGAATATTGTTGCTGTTGAACCCGGTAAGCGTTACCCTGGTGTACGCAGCATGTTTCTTGCTTGGATTATCAGTAATAGGTTGGGTTCCTTTATGGCTTACCATGGCGGCTGAAGCCGCGCCCCGTGAGTATTCCGGATGGTCAACGGGGATAGCGTTTTCCATCAATTCTGTTGGAGGTTTGGTTGGCCCCCCTATTTTCGGAATGATTGCTGACAGCCGATTCGGGTATTCCATGGCGTTTGTTTTTTTGATTGGCGTATGCGCGGTAAATCTTATTTTACTTGCGCTGTTGCGGCACCCTCTTCAAAAAGAGCCATCCCCTCGGCCCAGCTCTGGTAATTCGTTCTCTTGACGAAGCAGGGTGATGTGTTATAATCCTTTAACGGAGATATGTGAGCGGGAATAGCTCAGGGGTAGAGCGTCAGCCTTCCAAGCTGAGGGTCGCGGGTTCAAATCCCGTTTCCCGCTCCAGAACCTTTTGCACATGTGTCAAGATATTCATATGTTGGCACGAAAACCCTCTCTTCTTGCTCAGTTTTGTCTTCATGATGGTATCTTGATAAGGCAGATTGATTCAAGCTGATTCAATGACATTCCATTGTACTTTTGCGTAATATTAAAGAAAAAAGCGGTTGAGATGTGAGAGTAGATTGAGAATGTGGAAGATACAGCGGGTCTAAGTATTTTTATGATATTGCCTTTCCACTACTCCCTACTCCCGACTCCCTACTCACTGCATTCAGAGAGGAGATAGCTTTGTGAACGTCAAGGAATACTTTGATCTCAGCGGGGAAACAGCCCTGGTTACGGGAGGGGCGCAAGGATTAGGGGAACAAATGGCAATTGGTTTGACTGAAGCCGGTGCCCGTGTGGTGATTGCGGACCTCAACCTGGACAAAGCCGAAGAGGTAGCTTCTTCTCTTCAGAAAATGGGTAAAGAATCAATTGCGTTACAGATCGACGTAACCCGTAAAGAACAGGTGGAGAAAGTGGTTTCCGATGTGGTGAGCCGCTTCAGCACTCTCGATATACTGGTAACCTCCGCCGGTGTAGGGCAATGGGTAGCTGCCGAGGAAATGAGTGAAGAAGATTGGCGAAAGGTCATTGATATCAACTTAACAGGTTTGTTTTTCTGCTGTCAGGCTGCCGGAAAAGAAATGATCAGGAGAAAGAAAGGGAGCATAATCAACATAGCCTCCATGTCGGGGATTGCAGTGAACTACCCTCAATGCCAGTCCCATTATAATACCTCCAAAAGTGGAGTGATCCAACTCACACGCTCTCTTGCACTGGAGTGGGCAAAACACAATGTGCGTGTGAATGCACTAGCTCCGGGGTATATGCAGACCAAGCTTGTTGAGGATTTACTGGTCAAGCTTCCTGAATATGCAGAACAATGGAAAAAATACACTCCTATGGGAAGGTTGGGAGACCCGAGCGAAATCAAAGCTCCCTGTGTTTTCCTCGCTTCTCAGGCTGCAAGCTTTATTACAGGAAGCGTTCTGGTGATGGACGGCGGGTATACCATCTGGTGAATACAGGGGGCAGTAGCCTCCTGTATTCACCGTTTTGCCGCTTCTTTACATATTTTTCAAACACTTTTGGATATGTGTATAAGAATCTCGGACTGCTTGATGAACCACATCGAGGGATCCCGGTCCCTCTGAAGTGAACTCTACTTCAACGCTCATGGGGCCATGGTAGTTTTTATCCCGCAGTATTTGGAAGAGCTGTGAGAAATCAATGTTGCCCTTTCCCAGGGCGGGGAAATTCCATTCACGTGGCTTGCCGGCTTTGTCCTTAAGGTGCATAAACACAACTCTTTCCACGCATTTGGGGAGGTCCTTATCAGGACTGGTACCCCCATAGAAAATAACGTTTGCGGTATCATAATTTATGCCTGCTGAATGAGCAGGCAATGTATCCACCAGTTCCATCATGCTTTCTCCAGAACCAAATAAATTTCCATGGGTTTCGAGTGCCAGGACCAATCCTCGTTCCTCGCATTTTTTCACCACGTCCTGCAAGGTAGAGATAAAGCCCGCAAGATCGGACATCTCAGACTCATCTTCATGTGTTTCGCCGGTAGCGGTGATAATATAACGGCAGTCGAGGCGATTGGCGAGATCGATATTACGCAAGAAGTTATCGAGACCTTGATCGGTGAGGAGGTTGCTGTGGCCGCTCAAGCCCACTGCCTCAAGCTGATATGAGGCAAGTTGTTCTTTTACCTTGTCAATCTCATGGTCGTTCATTGACCAATCAACGTGTTCAGTGTATCCTTTGACAGCCGTGAGTTCCACTGCTTTGAACCCTGCTTTCGATATGCCCTCCAGGGCTTCCTGCAGGGAGAAACCGTGATAGGTGTTGGTACTTACTGCGAAAATATTGTCCATTGAGTTCACCTCCTTGGTTAGTTTACGGTTTTGTAAATAAATGGTCAAGTACATTCGGAAAGGGTGGAATCTCAGCTAAGGATTATTGACTTCAACCATGAGCTGTGCAATAATTTGAGCGGTAAAACCCCTCATTTCATATGAATCTTTCATACCGTAAGGATTTGGGATAAGCGGTTTCGGCCTACTGTACCCGACAATTGTCGGCTCACGGGTCGTTCGTGTGTTTGAATTATTTCCATTTATTAAACTATTAGTATGGGTAGTCATTATATGAAAAGGAAGGATGTGGAAACATGAAAAGTATTACCGTGAGAGGCGTGGGAATCCTGGCCGTAGCATTTCTGGTTTTTGGTATCCTGGCTGGTGCGGTTTTTGCCGATTCTCTGGTGTTCGGAAACATTACCTATAGCCGTAGGGACATTTGGACAAATTATTCCATTTTAGCGTTCGAATACATTGCAGACCAGATGGGAGTGGAAACAATAGTACTCGATCCGGAAGGTGACATGGAGCGAGCCATGGCGGCCATGGAAGACCTCATAACTCGCGGGGTGGACGGTATTAACGTTTTTACCATCACTCCCGAACTTTCAGCTACCATGATTGAAATGGCGATTGACGCAGGAATCCCTATTACCATTGAAAATTCCCTGCCGGCCGAATATGCTGAGGGCTATCTGTCCTGTGTCGCCTGCCAGTATGATGATATAGGCTATGCGGCAGGTGTATACATCAGCGAAACCTATCCCGGTGCAAAACTCTTTTATGTGATGGGTGCTCCCGGTATGGGTATCACCGAACTCTATGAGGAAGGTCTGGACCGGGCATTAGCGGAATATGGCACCGTGGAACTGGTATCCACTCAACCCACCGACTGGGGTGCCGAGCAGGCCATGAACGTAACCCAGAATGCCATCCAGGCAGGACTCGAGTTCGATGTTATTTTTGCCAACAACGAACAGATGGCTACCGGAGTTATCAATGCCCTGGAAGATGCGGGACTCCTCGGTGAAATCCCCATTATTGCTACAGGGGGCGGCCCGCATGGGTTAGAGTTGATCGAGCAGGGACTTTTAGATGCGTCGATAACAGCACCGGTTTCTCTGCAG
>SKXZ01000157.1 GCA_007128145.1 Candidatus Nitricultor lacus
GAAAATTTTCCACGGTCAGGGCGGGAAGAAACACCACGTCCCACTCAAGACCCTTGGCTTTATGCAGGGTTGTCACCGCTACCTCTCCTGCCTTTGGAATATAGGCTGGCAAGTTCGACAAAAGCGCGCGGAAACGGTTGTCGCGGGAACGGGGTTTGAGGAGTTCAGAAGCCGTGCGGGAAAGCCCTCCTGTGGGGTCTTCATCAAGCATCCGGCGGGCTTCCTGTGCCACACCTTGTACCAGGGAAAGTTCTTCTGCCTTGGCTCCCACAGCATCTCCTACTACAAGAACGAGTTTTTCCACATTTTGTGTGAATGCTTTCAAAAGAAACCCCAGCTTGTCAATTCCTTCATGAAATCTTTTTCCCAGCCCTTCTTTTTCTAAAAGGGGAAAAATATCGTTTACCCCACCTCCAGTGAGGGGAGAGAACAGCTCTTCAAGAGTCACATTCTGTAAACCTTCGCATATCAGAGTGTTCTCCGAAATGCCAGGCACCCATGTCTCCATGGCCCGCAGAAAATAATCCTGGCGGCTTGGACGGGCTAAAAAAGCCAGGATGTGTCCTACCACCCGGAGCATTCTCTCTCCGCTTGCTGAGACACCCGTGAGCTCGAAGCAGGAAAGGCCACTCCTGCGTAAACTTTCTACATATGAGCGTACCTCCCAGTTGGTACGCACGGCCACCGCAACGCTGTGGTCCGGATTTTCCTCCAGTATGCGGGCAATTCTCTGTACCACCTCTTCCCGTTCTTCCTCCTCGGTTTCACAGCAAAAAGAAGCGACGGTTTGGCCTGCAGGGTGTGGATTGGGGGAAGGATCATCTTCGGGAACCGGCCTGATCTCCTGTTCAAGCAAACCTTCTCCAGGTGCCAGTAAGGGGTGATGCCGGATGCTCCACCTGACCAGGTGATTCGCAAGATCTATTATAGGAACCGCGCTGCGTCCCGAATAGAGAATATGGCATTTTTCCACCGTCTCACGGCGGAGAAAATCGTCAAAGAGCCGGGGGTCGGAGCTTGTGAAGGTGGAAAGAATCGACTGGTTCGGGTCCCCGACCCGCACCAGGTTACCGTTTTCCCCGCTTATGAGTTCCAGGAGTTCCTCCTGGCGGGGAGTGGTGTCCTGGGATTCGTCTTCGAAAACATAACGATATTTTTCCCTGAGTTCAGCCAATACCTGGTTTTGCGTATGCACGAGTTCAAGTGCCTTGAGAGTGAGGTCGTCATAATCGAGCCATCCCCTCCATTCCAACTCTCTCTGGTATTCCATGTATACTCTCAGCACCCAGCGTAAAAGAGATGTTTTGGAAGACCTGTTATGGAAAATGAGAGCATCGCTGCTCCCGTTGATTCCCCTGGTTTTGAGTAATGAAATCGCTTGTCCGCACACCTGTGCAAAATCATCCCGCCATCGTTCCTCGGTCGTTTTCCGGTTTGACCAGCCCTTACGTTCCTCGGGGCGGATACATGCGTAAAAACTCTGACGGTTATCGTGAAGGACACGATCCAATGCGCTCCTAATGGATCGACGTCTTTGCGCTTCCCCGATTACCTGGAATTCATCAGAAACCAGTACCGAACCAGGATCTTCCCTCAATATGCTATGAGCAAGTGAATGGAGAGTACGAGCTTCCCATCCTTTTCCTCCGGGCAGTCCCCTCGCTTGCAGAAATTCCGTAATGCGTGAGCGAAAAGCGCTCACGGCGGAATTTGTGTAAGTAACAACCAGTATTTTCCCCGGGTGATGCCTGCCTTCTGCAACCAATTCCGCGCATAGAGCGCTTAGAAGTGTGGTTTTCCCTGCTCCGGGAACGGAACTTACCGCCATGCGTCCTCCCTTGTAACGCATAACATCTTCTTGTCCCGGTCTCCATTGTATGTGTTCCATTCAGTGTTTCTCCTGTTTCAAAATGTTTTCCAACACCGAAGCCAACTCGCCGTCCTGTTCGTATCCCCTGCTATCATAAAAACTCCAGAAAACCAAAAGTTTTTCACGACATTTTTTTAAAAGGTTCGACACCAGCACGGCTCCCTGTTCGCGCCGTTTTTCTTCGGATATCGCACGGGTCCAACGTTGCCCTTTTTTCCAGTAGGGCGAAAAAAGGTAGGGGTTGGAAAACGCCTGTACTCCGGTGGAAAGCCAGGTTTTCGAAGCTGCGTCAGTCCAAACCATCACCCGTGTGGAACGGGAAGAGAGAAGATAGGAATACGGAGTGGATAAGGTTACCGCGTCGGTATCCACTTCTTCAATCTCATCGTTTGTCCGTGCTGCTCGACTACCTCCGGTAAGAAGTCGCAGAAAGGATCCTTCGGCGTTTTTTCCCAGGCGGGGGAGAGGGCTCACACCTTCTAAAAATTCAGCCGCTGATTCTACCATTTTACGGCATAACGGCAGGTGGGAAACCGGTTCGCTTGTTTGCAGCAGCACATCTACCAGGAATCGCTGGAAAAACGCATCCAGGGAAAGGGAATCCCCTTCCCGATAGCGCAATACCCATTCCCGTAATTTACGGTACCGTTCCAGGTAGCGGGGACCTATGCGGTCAACCATTTCAGTTTCTTCACAGGGGACGAAATCATAAGGCCGTGACCGTGTCATTTTTTCAGCCAACAGCGATGCCCGTACAGCGTCTATTTGAAGCAAAAGGGAAAGTGCTGCAGATACGGCATCCGTAGTGGGCAACACATTCCAGGAAGGATGGCATAAACATGCCATGGTTACCAGAGCATTGAGATATGGATCATCCATTAACCTTCCCCTGCGGGTTATGCTGTGGAGTTTCACCCCTTTTCTCTCCAGGATGTTCTCCAGGGTGAGCTCCATAACCCGGTCAACATATGGACCGACCACCACTATTTCCCCGGGCTTGTAGCCCTCTTCTTCAACCAACCCAAGTACTTTTTCCCCTACCTCGAGGAGCATCTGGCTTCGGAGTTCCGCATGACCATGCAGCTTTACCTCTTTCGGTAAATACGTGTTTTCATTCTTTTCCCCGCGAATTCGATGAGCCATTGCTCGAGCAAATGACAGGTATGACGGGGTGGAAGTAAATGAATGCGTGAGCTCGACCACGTCAAATTCAGGGAGAAGTTCGCTTTGCGCGAACTCGGGGTTTGCACCCAAGACCCTGGTATGCCCCCCGCAGGGATCGAACCCCACGGTGATACTCCGCAAGCGGGATGAAAGCTCACGGAGAAAACATATTTCGGTACAAGATGCTTCCTCGAGGTTATCCACTACAAGATATGGATACCGCTGTGAGAAGGATTCAGCATATTCTTCTTTCTCGTATAATTGGTTGAACTTCTCTATGGCCAGGGCAAAAGGGAGAATAGAAAACTGCCGGAGGTTTCCGACAAACACATTGATCGTATCCTGCATCTGGCGGATAATACGTTGCCGGTTTACGTTCGGACGCTCCATCCCCTCAATCAATATGGATTCTATTTGTTCGAAGGGTCGCCTATTGAGCGCCGCTTTGGCAAGATTATTGGCAATTTCACTGCTGAGGGTGGAAACTGAACATTGCGCTCCTAAAAAATATTTCTTTTTTTCTCTTAAATGCTCCACCGTTTTCTGAATCAAATACTCGTTAAGCTCTATATTGCAGATATGAGGTGAAGGCACGTTTGTCTCAGGAAAGAGCAGGGGCCAAAAGAGTGAAACTTCATGTCGCACCAGCCCGAAAAAGGTTGTGATAGCAGAAGGTGGTAACATACCTTGGTGCGCACCCTCCAGCCAACGGCGTCGCTGATTGGGAGTTCGTACCAGTATTTTCATCTTTCCGGGAGGAATTCCTTCCCGGATCATCCGGGTTACGCGGTTAATAAGCGCTGTTGTTTTCCCGGTCCCCGCTTCTCCCTGGACGAGAAGGCGCTTTTCATAAGGAGCAAGGATAGCTTTTTTCTGTTGAGGAGTATAAGCTGTTCTGAGTCCCTTTTCCATAACCTATTCGTAGTATAACGCATCGACAATTATGTTCCAATATTTTTTATCCCTCAACAGCGTTCCTGCCTGTGCAGGAGTTCAAAAAGGAAAAATCCGCAAAGCTCTTTCAGCGGGGCTTACACAAAACCTCACGTATTTTCAAATCAAAAAAATCCACCGTGGAAACCGTATGAAGGAGCAAAGCCGTATCCGCACCTTCGCCGCTTCCACCTACTCCCACCGCGTCAACTCCCGCTGGTATAATTCCGGCGTCAACCGCGCTTAACGTGACCTCAACGGCCACCTTGGTTCCCTGGGAAAAAGTGTAATAGGTGTACGCAATGAGTTCGGCAGGGGGAAGCCCACCGAATTTTTTCATTACTGCAGACTCCACGCTGCCCATTAAAGAGTGGGTACAGGTCAGCACTTTGGCGCCCAGGGAACGGGCCTCCTCAAGCACATCCCAGTTCGGTTCGCCGTATTCTTTCCAGGTACCCGCTTGCAAGGTCACTCCCACCAGGGTGAGACCAGATGCCATTTCCTTTTGGAAAAGGTGGGCTGCCTGGTGGAGTGTCTTCCCTCCGGTAGCAACGACCACATACTGAATATTTTCTTCAAGAACTGTTTCTTGTACCTTCTCCAGTGTCGCCTCCGTATTGTGAGGACCACCGTCTGAGAAATACAGTGTTGTTTTCCCGCTCTTCATAAGGATACCTCCTTTCTGACTTTCTATGAGCTGATTCCAAGTTCAGATAGTAATGCCTGGGTGAGGTCATCTTCGACCTCCAGCCGTTTCATTTCGCTGCGTAAAAAATCCGCACTGGCATGGCCCGCCACATACGCGTTCAAACGGGCGGTGAGCGGGGAATCCGTAAATTTCTCGCTATTGGAAAAATGCGGAGAGAGAACATTCATGACTCTGTAGTGCTGACGCAGGGCATATTTTTGATGATAGTCCTCCGCACGATAAAATCGACGCAAAGGAGCAATCTCGGTATATACTTTTTCGCCTGTTTGTCCCTCCAGTTCCCGTTGTGTTTCCAGGGCCAAACGTTCCTGTTCCTGATCGTGAAAAAGTATCAGTGACATATATTGACGCGACCAGGGGTGGCTGGTCGCTGAATGATTGTTCCAGAAAACATCCAGCAGTTCCCGGTAGCTCACAATGGACGGATCAAAGTCCACCTGGATGGTTTCCGTGTGGTCTCCTAAACGATGATACTCAGGATCCGGAATACTTCCACCGGCATATCCTACCCTGGTTCGTATTACTCCGGGAAGGGCACCGAAAAGAGCGTCCGGACCCCAGAAACATCCCATACCAAAGGTAGCTGTCATTATACCACCTTCTTCCTCTATTAGCTCGCTATCAGACCCTGCAGGCAATGTGGTGAAATCCTGAGTTGTTCCCCCTGAAGACAGAAGGGGACACCAATTCTGGCTTCCACCCTCAGTCGCTCCAACTGGAAAGGAAAACAACAACATAACCAAAACCGCAAAAACGGTTGTAAGCATCAGTGAGTTTTTCACGCTAAATCATCTCCATAACCCCACAAATTGGGTTTTCCTCTTACTAACCCAAATGGGGGCAGGAGTATTTCCCTAACTTTCAGCCACCACCCGGAATACCCCGTCTTGAAGGTATGTAGCCCTGTCATAAACTTGCACCCCCTTCACAACACGGTGTATCACTCCGGTAGGAGAGGGAGAATCCGGCTTGAAACCAAAGGAAATGGAGCGGAAAAGCCCCAGCATCTGACCCACCAACACATTCACTGGAGCAGCGAGAGAAGGAGGAACAGCAGGATATTCCACTACAGCGTCACATAGAGTGGTAATGCTTGCATCTATGCTGGATCCAACCCCGAGAATAACCTTGCCAAGCTGTTTCTGCCGGAGCTCCTCAAGCAGCTCAACCTGGTAACGGCGTACAAAGGGATCCGCAGAAAGAAAGGCCACCACCAGGGTTTCTTCATCAATAACCGCTTCCGGACCGTGCCGCAAGCCAAGAAATGTCTCATACGTACACATTACCTTTCCACATGTAAGTTCCTGAAGCTTGAGATGTGATTCCACCGCTGCACCGTAATCATTTCCATCTCCAAGGAACACTCCTCGTTCGAAGCCTTCCCGGCATAGGCGATCGAGCAGCTCCGGAAAACGCTCAAGCACTTCGCGCGCTGCCGCAACAAGCCTGGGGAAGATATCGTCATACTCAGAGGCCCTTTCCCAGAAGGCTATGGATTGGGCAGCAATTACCATGGCGGTTAACGATGAGGTCATGGCGAGCCCGCGATCGTTCGCCCGTTCGTCGAGTACAACAACCACGGCTTCTTTGCTCTCACGCGCCATGCGCGCCAAGGCGCCTTCATCATTACAGGTAATCACCAGGTGCCGTACGCGGGTTGCGAGTTTTTCCGCGGAGAGGAAAGCACCGATGCTTTCAGGACTTCCCCCTGAACGGGCAAAGGAAACCAGCAAAACCGTATGGTCTGGAGGAAAGACCTCTTCCGGCAAGGTGACCAGGCGGGGAGAGGAGCTCACCTGGGTGGGAGACCGGAGGCCGCTGCGGAAAAGTGATTCCACGCATATACCTGCAAATTCCGAGGTACCCGCTCCACTCAATATCACCTGCCTGTTTTTCTCCTGCAAAAAAGATCGGAAAAACGCTTCTAAATCAGCTCTTTTGTTAATGACCCGTTGCTGCGTGTTATCCCAAATCTCGGGTTGCTGGTGTATTTCACGGGGAGTATGTTGTGTTCCGCGTTCTTCCTGTTCCGCATCTGAAAGTTTGAGTAATTGTTGAAGAGGATTTTCCATCACATTCACCTTTCTCCTTTTTCATTATTGTACCAGTTTTTATTTTCCATCGTTCGCAGTGTATAATTGCTATGAGAAAGGTGACAAATATATGAATTGGACAACCCAACATATTGATGGAATAGTTGAGAGCTACCGGCAAACCATACTTGATACAATATGCCGCCTGGTTCGCATACCTTCTGAAAATATCGCTCCACGGGGATACGAAAAAAGGGCCCAGCTTTTTTTAGCGGAACTTCTCAATAACTATGGTTTTAAGATTGACCTTTTTACCCCTCAAGAAGTGAATGGCCTCACGGATCACCCCGCTTTTTTCCCGGGCAGGGA
>SKXZ01000068.1 GCA_007128145.1 Candidatus Nitricultor lacus
TGATCCAGGAGTTGGTAAAACGGCGGTTGTGGAAGGGTTGGCTCAGAAGATTGTTCAAGGAAATGTTCCCGAGGGTCTTAAGGATAGAAAGGTTATTGTGCTTGATTTGGGCGCCGTTCTGGCTGGTGCCAAGTTCCGTGGGGAGTTTGAGGAACGGATTAAGGCCGTACTTGAGGAAGTGCAAAAATCTGAAGGAAAAATTATTCTTTTCATTGATGAACTTCATACAGTGGTAGGGGCGGGAGCCGCAGAGGGAGCAATAGATGCGGCTAATCTACTTAAACCCGCACTTGCGAGAGGAGAATTGCAGTGTGTCGGCGCAACTACCCTTAACGAATACCGTAAACATATTGAAAAGGATTCCGCATTGGAACGCCGTTTCCAGCCTGTCTTTATCGGTGAACCTTCTGTAAAAGAGACATTTGAGATTTTAAAAGGATTGCGGGATAAATACGAAGCTCACCACAAGGTAAAAATTAGTGATGAGGCTATGAGGGCGGCTTCATTCCTTTCTGAAAAATATATTACTGACCGTTTTCTTCCAGATAAGGCCATAGATCTGATGGACGAAGCAGCAAGCAAAAAGCGAATCGAAATGCAAAGTATACCTCCAGAATTGCGTGAAATGGAGGCAAAATTACAGGACCTGGCCAAAGAAGGTATGGAAGCAGTACAGGCGCAAAATTACGAAAAAGCCGCACGTCTCCGTGATGAGGCGGAAGACCTCAAACAACGTTACCAGGAAGAAAAGGATCGTTGGATACAGGAGAAACAGCTCAGCGAGGTAGTAAACGAACAGAATATCGCTGAGGTTGTTTCCAGTTGGACTGGCATACCTTCAACCAAGCTTTTAGAAGAAGAAAAAAAGAGATTGTTGATGATGGAAGAAAACCTTCACCAGCGTGTTGTGGGGCAGGATGAAGCAGTACATGCTGTATCTGAAGCAATCCGTCGATCGAGAGCGGGAATAGCCGAGGAAGGAAGACCTATCGGAACATTTATGTTTTTGGGACCCACTGGTGTTGGTAAAACGGAACTGGCCAAGGCATTAGCCGAATTCCTTTTCGGTGATGAAGGAGCTTTGCTGAGGATTGATATGTCCGAGTACATGGAAAAACACTCGGTTGCTCGATTGATTGGGGCTCCTCCAGGATACGTGGGATATGAGGAAGGTGGGCAACTAACAGAGGTGGTCCGTCGCCGGCCATACCAGGTAATTCTTTTTGATGAGATCGAAAAAGCTCACCATGACGTATTCAATGTATTCCTTCAGATTTTGGACGAAGGAAGGCTTACTGATGGACAGGGGAGGACAGTGGATTTCCGTAACACGGTAATTATCATGACTTCCAACATTGGGAGCCACTTATTTCGGGATGTAGATCCATCAGACGATATTCTCATGAGTCGAATCAAGGAGCAAGTGATGGAGGAGGTAAGTCGAAATTTCCGGCCGGAATTTATTAACAGAATGGATGAAATGATTGTATTTCGTCCCCTTGATTTACAACAAATAGCGGAAATAGTCGATCTCATGCTCGAGCGCCTGAGGAAGCGCTTGGCCGAACAAGGTATAGGTTTTGAGCCAGATCGATTGGTTCTTGAATACCTGGCAAAAGAAGGGTATGATCCCGATTTTGGAGCAAGACCATTGAAGCGGCTTATCCAGAGGGCTATAGAAAGCCCTCTTTCCAGTGAATTAATACGGGGTGCTTTTCAATCCGGCGATACCATTGAGTGTACACTGGAAGGCAACCGTATAATCTTTCGAAAAAAAGTTCCGGCAACTGATACTGCATAATGAGCATTCCTGAGAATCCATGAAAAGTAACAAGGAGTGCATTTTAATCTGAAAGTTTTTTCGCAATTTCTGCGAGAGAGGGAAAAACATAATCAGGACTGTAGGGGGAATCATTCAAGTCTTCCATAATTGTTTCTCCACTCAAGACCAGAATTGTGGTGATACCGGATTGATTTCCCATGGCGATATCAGTGTAGAGCCTATCACCTATCATCACTGTTTTTTCGCGGGTACCGCCGCATCGATGCAGAGCGTATTCAACCATAGAAACATGAGGTTTGCCGATAACAACGGGGGAAACTCCGGTTGATACTTCAATAGCTTTAATGAGCGATCCAGCGTCAATAAGTGGACCCTCTTCGCTGGGACAATTAATGTCTGGATGAGTGGCATAGAATGGAATACCCTGCCGGATAAATTTACACGCTTGTTCGAGTCTACCCCAGTGAAGAGTTTTATCATAACCCAATACCACTACATTTGGCGATTCTGAAACCAGCACGTGTCCAGCTCGGAGAAAGTCCAGCTCCAGCTCTGGTGTTCCAAGGAGATACACTCTTTTTTCCCCGTTACTCGCAAGATGCCACGCAGTAGCTTCACCGGAAGTAATGACTTGTTTGTTACTTGCTTCAGTAAGACCCAATCTGTGCAATTTTTTCACATAAGTTCTTGAATTGAATGAAGAATTATTGGTTAAAAAATAGTATTTCTTTCCTTGTTTTTCCAATGTTTTGAGAAATTGCAATGAACCCGGAATAAGACGTTCCCCCAGATACACCGTTCCATCCATATCCAGAAGGTAATATTTGAATGACGTGAGATGCATATTTTTTCTCCTTTGTTTTAACCTTTCTTGTAAACCTGTATAATGAATATGTGTTAGCAGTTAGTTTTTTCTATGTTATTATATATTACTGCAGACAGGCACAATACAGAAAAAACACTTTAAAAAAACTAGGAAAAGATGGAGGAAGGATGGTACGAGTACACGTTAGCAGACTTAAAGAGGGGATGATTACCGGATACCCCCTCATGAGAGAAGATGGTGTTATTCTCTTAAAGGAAGGAGTTGCTCTAAGAAGTTCTCACATCAAACGTCTGCGCGAGCTTGGATATGAATATATATCCAGGATCACAGGTTCAAAGATTTTGATCTGGATGAGATGATTTCCCATGACACGAGGAAAAGGGCACTTCATACGCTTCATGAAACATTTTACAAGGCAGTGCGCGGAAAAAGTTTAACTCTCAAACCTGTGACCAACCTCGTAGACGAAATTATTGATGAGATTCTCCAAACAAAAAAATCTGTTATCAGTCTTGTTCAGTTACGGCGCCATGATGACTCAGTTTTTACACATTCGGTTAACGTTGCTGCTCTTTCCGTCTTTTTGGGAAAATTTATTGGTCTCAGCAAAAGTGAATTGCGTAGTGTAGCGATGGGGGGGGATTGTGCATGATATGGGAAAAATGAAAGTTCCACTGGAAATACTCAATAAGTCCTCTTCCCTTTTCAGAAAAAGAGTGGGAGGTTATTAAGCTTCATCCTTCATGGTCGGGAGAAATTGTACGAAAGTCATTTATGAATCAAAATATGAGTGTATGGGTAGCCCTTCAACATCATGAAAGAATGGATGGTAGTGGATATCCATACGGGTTGATGGGGGATGATATCAATTTTCTCTCTCGTATATGTGCCTGTGCAGATGCCTATGACGTTCTTACCGTGGATCGGCCCTATAGAAAACGTTTTTCCTATGCCGAAGCGCACGAGTACCTGATGGGAAATGCGGGAAGGATGTTCGATGTGCAGGTGGAAACCACCATGGTAAGACACATCGCTCCTTACCCGGTTGGAGAGACCGTCCGTCTTTCAAGCGGGGAGCTGGCAGTGGTGGTCAAGCTTAATGAGGGTCTTCCTATTCGTCCCCTGGTTCGTGTTCTTGAAGATAGCAAGGGCAATGCACTTTCCAAGCCGAAAGACCTTGGTTTACCGAACAATTTGACCACCTCTATCGTATGTTCGTCAAAAGAAAAGTTTTCAGATTTTAGTCGCCCTGACAACATATCGGATTTACAAGCCGACGATTTTCTTGACTGAAGAAGGGGGTTTATTCCATGCATGGTGAAACCGTGAACTGGAAAAAGGTGGTACCATTTACCTTGCAGGCAGTTGAAGAATTGGGTGGCATATTTCTCGTAAGCCGTGGTGATGAAAGTAAGGCGAACATTATGACCATTGGTTGGGTTCAATTGGGCATAATTTGGGGAGAGCCGATTGTTACTGTCTTAGTGCGTCCTTCGCGACACACTTTTACACTGCTGGAGGAAAACGGAAATTTTGTTATTGCCGTTCCACCATCCTCATTGTCTGATGCTGTCGCACTGTGCGGTCGTCTTTCTGGAAGGGATACGGATAAATTTACAGAGGCAAACCTGACCACGTGGGAAAAAGAAGGTTGGTCTGTTCCTGGAGTGACGGAGTGTCCGGTAAACATAATTTGCCAAGTAGTGCAAAAAACACGGGTTGATCCTAAACGTTTTCACCCTTCGATTGTGAAAGAATTTTATCCCGGTGGAGATTTCCATACTGTTTATTTTGGCCGTATCGAGGAAGCGATACAAAAAGTATGATCCGTGGAAGAATTCGATACATTTTTAGTTATAAATCATGTATAATACCTTGAACCTGATCTCTGTCAGAATGATTGCGAGGGAGAGAATTACATCACGAGGAAATACGTCTTGTGATGTGTAATATCGGCGAAGAGGAGGAAACTCGTTGAAAATATTGTTGATTGCCCCGGAAAGCGGAATACCGAAAAAGAAAAAGCCCAGATATGTTCCCTTCCCCCAAGCCAGTCTTCCGCTTTTGGCTGCCCTTACCCCTACTGGACACGAGGTGAAAATCGTTGATGAGCGCTTGGAACAAGTGAATGTTTCGGACAAATATGATTTGGTGGGTATTACCGTAATGACCAGTACAGCGCCACGGGCGTATACGCTTTCCGATCATTTTCGAAGGACCGGTACGAAGGTTGTACTGGGAGGAATACATCCGAGCGCAATGACCGAAGAGGCTCTCCAACATGCTGATTCAGTGGTCGTGGGAGAGGCTGAAGGACTATGGAAACAAGTGGTGGAAGATGCTGGAGCAGGGACATTGCAACAGGTGTATCGGAACCAGGAATTTCCATGCCTCACTGGTATGCCGGCACCACGGCACGATCTCCTGAAAGATCGTTATCTCCTGAAATATGTATATCAGACTACCCGAGGATGTCCGCATAACTGTGGTTTCTGCTCGGTGTCAAGCTTTAACGGTAGAAGATACAGGCATCGACCGGTTGAAGATGTGATTCGGGAAGTGAGTCTCTCCCGACGCCGTTTTATTGGCTTTCTGGATGATAATATCGTGGGTAATCCCAGATATTCAAAGGAACTCTTCCGTGCATTGGCTCCTTTAAAAAAGAGATGGGCGAGCCAGGGAACGGTAAAAATGGCCGAAGATGAAGAACTTCTCAAGCTGGCACAAAAAAGTGGGTGTATAAGCCTTTTTGTGGGATTTGAGTCTATTAACGAAAAGAATCTGGCCAGCATGCACAAACGTTTCAACACTGTTGAAAGGTATAAGAAAATGATGGAAAACTTCCATCGTCACGGTATTATGGTTGTCGGTTTTTTTGTGTTCGGTTTTGACGAAGATGACACCACTGTTTTTGAAAATACACTACGATTTGTTGAGGAAGCACGCATTGATTTTGCTAACTTTAATATTCTTACTCCGCTGCCTGGAACAGAAATTTATAATACTTTTAAAAAGGAAGACAGGATCTTTACTTACGACTGGTCACAATATGACTTTTCTCATGCGGTATTCTATCCTGCCCGTATGACTCCGGAGGAATTACAGGAAGGACACCGGTTTTTGTACACCAAATTTTATGCACTTCCTTCTATGTTTAAGCGCCTACCACGCAACCTTAAATATCTGCCTTATTTCCTTCCCTCCAGCCTGTATTATAACTGGGTCTCGCGCCAACATAAAACTATACCGGCTAAAATGGTTGATTGCTGTTCAACTCTCTCCTCCGGTAGGCCCGTAAGTTGAGAATGTGAACCTTTTTTAATGACGTAACAGCCGGGGAATATTGACAACTATGATAAAGTAGTGCGAGGGTGTTCTAAATATGAAAGCACTGCTTGCTCTTGAAGATGGAAGAGTCTTTTCCGGGTGTGGCTTTGGCTGTCCCGGGGAAGCCCATGGTGAAGTGGTTTTTAATACCAGCATGACGGGTTACCAGGAAATCCTCACTGATCCTTCTTACTCTGGTCAAATGGTTGCTATGACCTATCCTCTGATCGGTAACTATGGTGTGAACTCTCAAGATATCGAATCCAACGTTCCCAGAGCGTCTGGATTTATCGTTCGGGAAAGAAGTCCATTCTGCGCTCATTGGAGAGCTGAGGGTACACTTGACGATTATCTCGCAAAGCATCGAATACTTGGGCTGGAACGAGTGGATACCCGTGCCCTGACAAAACATATCAGAGAAAAAGGAGCCATGCGTGGTGTGATATCAACCATAGATTTTGATCCTCATTCATTAGTGGAAAAAGCTCGTTCTTCCCCTCTCATGGAAGGCCGTGATTTGGCTGGGGATGTAACCACTTCTCGACCTTATTGGTGGCAAAAAGAGGGGGACATTACAATAGCGGTAGTTGATTGCGGGGTAAAGTACAATATTCTCCGCCATCTTTCCCGAAGAGGGTGCAGGGTCAAAATTTTTCCGTGTACATGGAGTGCGAAAAGCGTATTATCCGAAAAACCTGATGGCATTTTATTTTCCAATGGACCCGGGGATCCCGCGGCTTTACCCTATGTAGTGGAGGTGGCCAGGGAAGTAATAGGCAAGCTACCGGTATTCGGAATATGTCTCGGCCACCAGGTAGTGGGTCAGGCGCTAGGTGGAAAAACGTATAAACTGAAATTCGGCCATCACGGTGGAAATCATCCTGTTAAAGACCTTGCTACAGGAAGGGTTTCTATTACAACACAGAATCATGGTTTCACGCTGGACAGAGAAACACTGCCTCACAAAGATATTGTAGTCACACATATCAATCTCAACGATCAGACGCTCGAAGGAATTCGTCATACCACACTTCCGGTTTTTTCCGTCCAATTTCATCCGGAAGCCGGTCCCGGCCCCAATGATACAACATACCTTTTTAATCAATTCATGACCATGGTGGGGGAATACCATGCCAAGAAGGAATGATATTCAAAGAATTCTAATCATTGGTTCAGGACCTATCGTTATTGGTCAGGCATGTGAATTTGACTATTCGGGTGCTCAGGGATGCAAGGCTTTACAGGGTGAGGGATACCAGGTGGTTCTCGTGAACAACAACCCTGCAACCATTATGACGGATCCCGAGATGGCTGACCGAACCTACATTGAACCGCTCATTCCCGAAGTTTTAGAAAAAATTATTGAAAGAGAAAGACCGGATGCTCTTTTGCCTACCTTGGGGGGTCAAACCGCTCTCAACCTGACTATTCAGCTTGATGAAAGCGGTGTGTTAGATCAATACGGGGTAAAAGTGTTGGGGGCATCGATACAGGCCATTAAAAAGGCGGAAGACAGGGAGCTTTTCAAGGAATCCATGCAAAAAGTGGGTATGGAAGTACCCAGAAGTGACAGGGCCTACACCTTGAATGAGGCGCTCGATACTGCACGCCGCATCGGTTTTCCACTCATCATACGTTCGAGCTTTACCCTGGGAGGAACAGGAGGGAGTATAGCGTATAACATCGAGGAATTTGAAGAACTTGCGCAACGTGCTTTGGATAGCAGCATAATCAATGAGATCCTGATCGAAGAGTCAGTGATCGGTTGGAAGGAATTTGAGCTCGAGGTGATGCGAGACAGGGCAGATAACGTGGTAATAATATGTTCCATAGAAAACATAGATCCTATGGGAATTCATACTGGTGACAGTATAACTGTAGCTCCTGTTCAAACACTCAGCCAAGTGGAATATCAGAAAATGCGTGATCTTTCCATCATTGCCATACGGGAAATCGGTGTGGACACTGGAGGGTGCAATATTCAATTTGCTGTTCATCCGCATACTGGAAGGATGGTCATTATTGAGATGAATCCGAGAGTGTCCCGTTCTTCTGCTCTGGCTTCCAAAGCCACGGGTTTTCCCATAGCCAAGATCGCCGCCAAACTGGCTGTGGGTTATACTCTTGATGAGATACCAAACGATATTACCAGCAAAACACCTGCATGTTTCGAACCTGCTCTCGATTATTGCGTGGTCAAAATACCTCGCTTTACTTTTGAAAAATTTCCTGAAACAGAACCCCTCCTCGGAATTTCCATGAAAAGCGTTGGGGAGACAATGGCAATAGGACGCACATTTAAAGAAGCCCTGCAGAAGGGCTTCAGGTCGCTTGAAGTGGGGATAAACGGCCTGGAGGAAGCTAAGGGGTTGGCTGAGCTTGCCCAGGATAAGAAATTGGATGCGATACGTAATTTTCTCGTACGTTCACACCCGCAAAGAATATTCTATCTGCAGCCAGCTCTTCGTTCAGGCATGGCCATAGAAGAAATAGCTGCGATAACAGGAATAGATCCTTGGTTTATATCGCAGTTAGATGAACTGCTCAAAATGGAGGATTGGGCACGAGCTGTCCCCAACCCTTTATCCATCTCAGCCGAGGAACTCAAAAGATTGAAAGAATTCGGGTTTTCCGATCGACAGCTTGCGGGGTTTTGGGGTATGCAAGAAAAAGAAATAAGGACACTTCGCAAGGAAATTGGGGTTGAAAACGTTTACAAGCAGGTTGATACATGCGCGGCTGAGTTTGCTGCCGAAACACCGTATTTTTATTCAACATATGAAAGTGAATGTGAAGCCCTGCCATCAGCGAAGAAGAAAGTGGCCATACTTGGAGCTGGTCCTAACAGAATTGGCCAGGGAATCGAATTTGATTACTGTTGTGTACATGCCACGTGGGGTCTGCGTGACCTGGGATATGAAACGATCATGATAAACAGTAACCCTGAAACGGTTAGCACGGACTATGACACTTCTGATAAACTCTATTTTGAGCCTGTTTACCTTGAAGATGTTTTGAATGTCATAGAAAAAGAAAAACCCGAGGGTGTTATTCTTCAGCTGGGGGGCCAAACCCCGTTGAACCTGGCTCGTGACCTTGAAAAAGCAGGGGTAAAAGTTTTGGGGACAACTCCTGAAAGCATAGACCTCGCAGAAGATCGTGATCGTTTTACAGAAATTGTAAGAAGGCTGGATCTGCGACAACCTGTAAACGGTATTGCCTTTTCCTTCTCAGAAGCCCGTGAAATGGCGAGCAAAGTGGGGTATCCGGTAATGGTCAGACCCTCCTACGTTTTGGGAGGAAGAGCAATGAAGATCGTTTATGAAGAAGATGATCTTTTGTCTTTCATGCATGAAGCGGTAGAGATATCTCCCGGTCATCCGGTCCTGATAGACAAGTTTCTTGAAGATGCTATTGAGGTTGATGTTGATGCTATAAGTGACGGAACTCTCACTGTTATCGCCGGTATAATGGAGCATATTGAAGAAGCGGGAGTACACTCAGGCGACAGTGCCTGTGTTCTTCCTCCGTATTCATTAAGTGATGGAATTATCGATACAATTCGTCGGTGTACACGAGCCCTGGCCAAAGAAATTGAAGTGGTGGGTTTGATGAATGTGCAGTTCGCGGTCAAGGACGATGAAATATATGTTCTCGAAGTGAACCCCCGGGCATCCCGCACCATCCCCTTTGTGAGTAAGGTTACGGGTATTCCCTTTGCAAGGCTTGCTTCCCAGGTGATGGTAGGGAGGAAGCTTGCGGATATAGGCTTCACCAAAGAGGTTGAACTGCAGCACTTTTCTGTGAAAGAAGCGGTATTCCCTTTCGATCGTTTTCCGGGCGTAGATCCTGTGCTGGGTCCCGAGATGCGATCCACGGGAGAAGTTATGGGTATAGACCTGGATTTTGGCATGGCATTCGCCAAATCCCAAATCAGTGGACAATATCGACTTCCATGCAGTGGAAAAGTATTTATAAGTGTGAAAAACAGTGATAAAAGAGGGGTTATCTTTCTTGCAAAAAAACTCTCAGATATGGGTTTTCAGTTGGTGACCACCCGGGGTACCGGTAAAGTATTAACCAACCATGGCATACCGGTGACGATTGTGAATAAGCTTGGAGAAGGAAGACCGAATGTGGTAGACTTAATTAAAAATAGAGATATTTCCCTGATTATCAATACACCTTCGGGTGGACGTGCACAGGCGGAATCAAGTTACATACGGAAAGAAGCGGTAAACAGGGCGATATTTTGTGTGACCACCATGGCCGGTGCGGAAGCTGCCGTTCTTGCCATAGAACGGTTGTCGAAGAGAGAGTTATCGATCAGAACTTTGCAGGAATATCACCAGGACATTCTCCAAGACCGTGCACTCTACATTAACCTGAAAGGGGAGTGACTCGTGGAACCCATTGCTTTGCCTTTGTATATAGATCTTCTACGACGTGCACTCAATATTCTCCTTATTGTCGGTGGTTCAATATTGTTGATTTGGGTGATTACCTACCTGGTTAAACGAGTGATTAAAATCCGCTTCCGTTCAAAAACTTCGATTGAAGTTCAGAGGCGAATTCGTACCGCCATACCTCTTACCAATAGTGTCATAAAATACACCGTAGCATTTTTTGTGCTTATTGCCGTGCTTCGTGAGATAGGTGTGGATGCTACCGCACTGTTGGCTGGAGCCGGAGTTGTCGGTATCGCTATAGGTTTCGGGGCCCAAACCTTGGTAAAGGATATTCTTACCGGTATGTTTCTTCTTTTCGAAGACTCAGTTTCAATTGGAGATATTATCCAGATTGGTGATATCACCGGCAGAGTGGAGGATGTCGGTTTGCGGGTAACCCACATACGTCCTTTTTCCGGTGCTCTCATCACCATTCCTAACGGTGAAATAAGCCGTATCGCCAACTTTAACCGTGGTTTTACGAGAGCCATAATTGAAGTGGGTGTAGCCTATGAGGTGGATGTTGACCGTGCTGTTGAAGTATTACAAGAGGTAGCTGAAAAATATAAAGAGGGAAACAAAGATAAGGTGATGGAATTCATCGGCATCCACCGTATTGCACGGCTTGATGCTTCATCAGTCGTTTTGCGTTTGGTGTTTCAGGTTGCACCCCTCGAACACTGGGGTGTGGAGAGGGATATGCTGTATTTGATCAAGAAAACGTTTGATAAAAACGGTATAGAAATTCCCTACCAGAAACACGTTGTGTATATGAAGCCAGAAGCTTCCTGAAGAGGGAAAGAATAAACCGGGCGGGAGCATTCCGCCTGTTATTATTAAGGTCTTTTAAAGTCTTTTTTGGGGGGAATGAGTCATGTGGAAATACTTCGTACCTGTAATAATTTTTGTAATCATATTTTTGGGGTTTCATTCCGCTTTTGGGATTGTCCTGGAAGGAGAGCTTATATGGGGTGGTGAATCACTTCCTTTTTCCCTCATGAGAGAAGAAGAAAAAGTCGGTGTGATGATACGCTATTCCGGGGAGTCGGCTTTACGGGTTTTCACCGATATTGAAACAAGTGAGGTTATACTGGTAGATGACCTGAACCGGAGTTACACTGAAGGCCGGGATGAACTGTTAATGTCTACGGGGTTTCTCCTGGTGCTCTCTCAAATTTTCAGCTTTCAGGATGAATGGTGGTGGGAGGAGGAGGTCACGTTTTACGGCTCAACTGAAAGAATCAATATACCTCCCTTTGGAGAGAGTATGCTATTGAAAGTAAGTGATACAAAAACCGGAGTGGTATGGAACAGGGACCTCCGGCCCAGCCTGGGAGAGCTTCTCGAAGGAATACTTCTTTCCAACGGAGAAAGAGGTCTGGGCACCACTTTTTGGAAAGAATTGTTTTCCCTCCCTGGACTTCCCGTGGCTCACATCATTGATGGTGAAACAGTATTCCGTTTGTTTGAAATTGTGGATGAGCATATCGTGTGGGATGAACTCATTATGCGCGAAGGGTACCAATATCAGGAGTGGTCTCTATTCCTAGCCCCTTTAAGCGATTGATCCTTTTTTTAGCAAATCTATGGAGGAAAGCTCCTTAGAAGTCAGATACAACATATGTTCCGGCATTGAACATGTAATGAGATAAAACGGAAAATTTATGTAAGAGCTGTGAGCCGTAAGAAGTGAGTTTTTACTCCTCACCCCTTACTCCTCACTCCTCACTGCATTGAGAAAGGAGGTATGAGATAGTGGATTACAGCTTGAAAATTGGTGGAGCAGCCGGACAGGGTGTCCAGACTGTTGCCGACAGTCTCTCCAGGGTATTCCTTCGCCAGGGTTACTTCGTTTTTACCACAAAAGATTATCAATCCCGTGTCAGGGGTGGACATACTTTTACACAAATTCGAATTGCCGGCAACCCGCTTTCAGCCATGCGTGAGCGCGTGGATCTATTGGTTTGCTTGAACCAGGAGACATTTGACCGCCACGCTACCGAAGTACAGGAAGGGTTTATACTGGGTGCATTGGAGAAAAATCAAGAACTCTCTGCCACTGTCATACCTGTGGATTTTAAAAAGATTGCCCAGGATCTGGGTAATCAGATATATGCCAACATGGTAGCGGTGGGAGCTGTATTGGGCCTGCTGGGATTAGAAATTTCTAGTATGGAGAAACTGATCCACAAATACTTTGATAAAAAGGGCAAAGATGTTGTTGAATCCAATTTATCGGCTTTGGTCGCGGGAAAAAGTGTCGTTGAATCGAGTGGACATCCTCCTGTATTCAAAGAAGTACGAAAAGATGACGACAACAAGAATATTCTTATAAACGGGAATGATGCGATAGGCTTGGGTGCTGTGCTGGCTGGCTGTTCTTTTTACAGTGCTTACCCCATGACTCCTTCTTCAGGTGTGCTCAACTTTATGGCATCACGTTCCCGGGAATACGGAATAGTTGTGGAGCAAGCAGAAGACGAAATAGCGGCACTAAATATGGCAATCGGTGCCTCATACGCGGGTGCTCGGGCTATGACGGGAACATCGGGCGGAGGTTTCTGCTTGATGGTCGAGGGGTTGGGATTAGCCGCCATGACAGAGACACCAATAGTAGTGCTTAACGGTCAGCGTCCAGGACCCAGCACGGGTTTGCCTACCCGCACTTCCCAAGGAGACCTCGAATTCGTTATTCACGCATCCCACGACGAATTTCCCCGTTTTGTTCTTGCGCCGAGAGAACCCGAGGATGCCCTTAACACTGTAATACGGGCATTCAATCTTGCTGAAAGATTCCAGGTGCCAGTGATTATTTTGAGCGACCAATACTTGGCTGATTCTGAATGGACGTATGCTGAGATTGCGTTCAACGAGAGCGCGGATCCTCCAGCATTTGCCGAAGCTTTGGACGATTACAAGAGGTATAGAATAAGCAAGAATGGAGTGTCTCCACGTGCTGTCCCCGGGACGGGACCGGGTTTGGTTATTGCAGACAGTGATGAACATGATCAAACAGGACATATTACGGAAGATCTCTCTGTTCGTGTTGAAATGCAGGAAAAAAGAATGCGCAAATTTGATGACATGCGAAACTGGGTTCGATCTCCTTTGAAAAAAGAGGGAGAAGATCTTACCTTGGTGGGATGGGGGTCTACCTACGGTATACTTCTTGAGGCCAGGGAACATTTAATGAACCAGGGTATTCATGCCGGCTTGTATCATTTTACGGATGTTTTCCCGTTCCCTTCCGATATACGAGAAACCTTTGAAGCCTTGCCCAATCCGGTAATAGTTGAGGGAAATTATCTCGGGCAATTAGCCAGGTTACTGGAGAGGGAAACAGGATTACGTTTTCCTCGGAGAGTGAACACCTACAACGGGAGACCGATGCTGGTAGAAGAATTGTTACACCGTCTTGAGGAGGTGACCAAATGAGCACGATTTTCGATAATAAAGTGGAAAACGCCTGGTGTCCGGGTTGTGGCAATTTCGGAATTCAGAATGCCATGAAAAGGGCTTTTTCTGAGCTCAATCTCGAACCCAGGAATGTTGTGCTTGTTTCTGGTATCGGGCAAGCGGCTAAAGCACCGCATTATGTGAATACAAATGTATTCAACGGTTTGCATGGACGTGCTGTACCAGTCGCTTTTGCAATAAAGACGGTAAACCCTGCGCTTACTGTTATAGCGGAATCT
Organism: Candidatus Nitricultor lacus; assembly: GCA_007128145.1. Classification (GTDB taxonomy): domain Bacteria; phylum Atribacterota; class Atribacteria; order Atribacterales; family Atribacteraceae; genus Nitricultor; species Nitricultor lacus. Next base: position 14,080 of record SKXZ01000068.1, read on the forward strand.
GGAGACGGGTGTATGTATGGTGAGGGCGGGAATCATCTTCTGCACAATATCAGGCGTAACCCTGATATCACGGTCATGGTTCATAACAATCAAGTATATGGTCTGACGAAAGGTCAATCCTCACCAACCTCAGAAGAAGGTTTTGTAACCAAAACACAACCATCAGGAAATATATCCCGTCCTTTCAATCCATTGAGTTTTGCCATATCTCAAGACGCGAGTTTTGTTGCGCGAGCATTTTCGGGAGACATAGACGGGCTGGTGCGTCTTCTGAAAGAAGCAATTCGCTGGAAAGGTTTTTCTCTCATAGATATTCTGCAACCATGCGTTTCTTTTAATAAAGTCAATACATATGCTTGGTATAGGAAAAGGATAGAATATCTTGATGAAGCTCATGATCCGGAAAACCGCTTGCAAGCTTTTGAACGTTCCTTGGAATGGGGGGAGCGTATCCTTCTCGGGATCTTCTACCGCAAAAAGAGACCAGTTTACCAGGAAAGGGTAAAAGAAAATTTGGGGGTGGAGGATCTTCTTTACAGGGGCTTTGAAAGTGAAAATATACTTCAGGGGGAACTTCCGCGCTTTCGCTGATGCAGACGATTTTGCGTAGATGCGAGAATGCGAGAATGTGTGAAAAGCTTTTTAGAAGGGCATTTTGGTTGATTCACAGCCCCCGTTCATCGTACCATCACGTTTTGTGTGAAATTGTTCACGATCAGTACAGGTGATTACATGCAGGGACAAGCTTGCTGCATGCCCGAATGCGTAACTGACTTTATATCAATTCCCCGTCGCCTCGCTTTTCTCTATTTCCTTGTCCCTGCGTCCTCGGTTTGCTGAAGGTTGTTTCTCTATAAATATTATTACTCCTGTTTTAAATATTCAGGGCATTTAACGACCGTAACAGGGATGCAGGTGTTTTTAATTACATCGATCGCTACGCTTCCCAGAAAAATGCTTGCTAATCCTGTACGGCCATGGGTTCCCATTACGAGATGGTCAACGCCATTTTCTTCAGCAAAGCGAGTGATCTCCTCTGCCGGTTCTCCCACAGCTACCTCCATGGCAGGGACAGGGATTTCTTTCCCTTGCTGGCTCTCTTCCAGGGAATCATAATATTCTTCCCTCATGGTATTTCGGATTTGGGACACAACGTCTTCCCAGGGATTACCTGGTTGTGAGGTAAGGGCATTCACTTCAGACATGGTCAATACATGAAGAAGTGTCATTTTGGCCTCAAAGGAGAGTGAAAAAAACACTCCCTGCTTGATGGCCAAATCGGAAAAAGGAGAGAAATCTGTAGGAACAAGCAGATGAGTGATTTTCAAGATGGCATCCTCCCTTGAACATAAAGGATTCTTATTTGTGAATATGAGTGCGTATGTTTCACCGAAATATCCATACCATGCAATCCCCTTTTCTCTTTTCCGCATAGAGTACCTTGTTAAAACAGAAAAAGCAATACAGGAAACAACTATATAGAGACTTTGCTCCGCAGGTAATGAGGTGTGTTACAATGAAAATCGAAAGAGGGGTGAAAAGATATGGAGAGTGTTACCGCTTTTTTTTCCCGTTCCGGGCGTCTTTTTATTTTACGTACCAGGTTACGTGCTTTGGAGCGAGAACGCATGAATCATTTACTTGAATTAGGACGGAAGGTTTATGAGCTATGGAAAAAAGAGGAGCTTACAAGTGAGTTGATAAAAGAAGAATGCCAGGGAGTCATGTCTGTTGAAGAAGAAGTACATTCTCTTAATGAGCAAATGCAGAAACTCAGAAAACAGCGCGACTATCTGGTATGTTCTTCTTGTGGCAAACGCCTGCTCGAGCGTCAACGATATTGTCCGGCTTGTGGATTCGAAAGATCTCCCGCGCGTTCGTGTTCCAATTGCGGCGAAGAAGTGAACGAAGAAGACCTTTATTGCGGAAAATGTGGAGCCTCCCTTGAGGAAGAAAGGAGAAACGATTTATCGTGATACCCAGGTACTCTCTTCCCCGTATGGGTAAAGTTTGGAGCGACGAGAATCGATATCGAGCCTGGTGGCGAGTAGAGCTCGCTGTTCTTGAAGCCTGGCACAGGCGTGGATTGCTGAATGAAAAGGAATTGGCTAAAATTCGGGACGTCTCTTTCTCTCCAACAAGGATGGCGGAAATTGAAAAGACTACCCGTCATGACGTCATAGCTTTTCTTACTACTTTTGCTGAACAACTCGGCCCTGAGAGTCGTTTTATCCATTATGGAATGACATCTTCTGATATGCTTGATACGGCAAATGCATGCCTGTTGCTTGAAGCATCAAGTATACTCCTTGAGGATATTGATGAGGCATGTAAAGTAATCGGCAAAGGAGCGATACAACACAAAAAAACCATAATGGTGGGTAGGACACATGGGGTACACGCAGAGCCTACTACATTCGGTTTAAAGCTTGCTGGTTGGTATAGCGAAATGGTCAGGAACCGTAAACGCCTGGAGCGAGCCAGGGATGCCGTAGGTGTGGGAAAGATTTCAGGAGCGGTAGGTAATTTTGCGCATCTTGAACCCGAGATCGAAGAAGAGGTATGCCATGAGCTCGGTTTACAACCGGCATCCATTTCTACCCAAATTATTCAGCGGGATCGATATGCGGAGTTTGTTTGGGCTTTGGCCATGATAGCCACATCGTTGGAAAAATTTGCTGTAGAACTTCGAAGTTTGCAGAGGACTGAAATAGGGGAAGTTGAAGAAGGTTTTTCTCCCGGCCAGAAGGGCTCTTCAGCTATGCCACATAAAAAGAATCCTATTACAGGTGAGCAAATCTGCGGATTGAGCCGTGTGGTGCGGGGGCACCTTGTAACGGCTTTAGAAAATGTCCCCCTCTGGCATGAAAGAGACATATCTCATTCTTCGGCTGAAAGAATTATACTCCCCGATTCGTGTGTATTGGTTGATTACCTTTTGCAAGCATTTTGTAAACTGATGGAAAGATTGGTAGTTCATCCACAAAGGATGAGAGAGAATCTGGAAAGCAGTCGCGGACTGGTATTTTCCGAGCGGGTTTTACTTGCCTTGGTTCGTAAGGGATTACAGCGGGAAGAGGCATACCATCTGGTACAAAGGTGCGCCAGATCGGTCTGGGAAAATATGGAGAGCAATTTTATTCAGGCGGTTCTCCATGATACACAGATTCGCTCCCTGTTGGATGAAGAAGAAATCACCTCTCTTTTCGATGAGCGGCACTTTCTGCGGCATGTAGATACATTGTTCCAGCGGGTTGGACTTGGAGGATAGTCGTATGGAAAAAAGTTGGAATTACCGCCGGTCCGGAGTTGATATACAAAAAGCAGAAACGGTTCTTTCACACATTAAAGAGAAAATACGTTCTACCAGGCGACCTGAAGTAATTGCAGATAGCGATGGGTTTGCCGGTATCTTTCGCTTACCTTCATTAACAGGTTCTCCCTGCTTGGTTGCTGGAACTGATGGTGTTGGAACAAAGCTCAAAATCGCTCAAGCATTGAAGCGTCATGGAACGGTGGGAAAGGACCTGGTTGCCATGTGTGTGAACGATGTTCTTTGTGTAGGAGCAGAACCAGCATTTTTTCTCGATTATTATGCCTGCGGAAAGCTTGATCCATATGTATTTGAAAGTGTAATGGGTGGTATAGTGGAAGGGTGCATAGAAGCAGGCTGTGCGTTGCTTGGTGGTGAGACAGCCGAAATGCCGGATATGTACGAAGAGGATGGATATGATTTAGCGGGATTTGCAGTTGGTGTTGTTTCTGAAGACAGGATAATTGACGGGAGAAAGATCCATCCCGGTGACAAGCTCATTGGTCTGCCATCTTCTGGATTACACAGTAACGGTTTTTCCATGGTTCGTGCGATTTTAAAGGGAAAAGGTATTTTCTATGACCAGGAAGTGGAGGGGCATTCTCTGGAGGAGGAACTCCTGAGGCCGACTCGAATCTATGCCGGTGTGTTTCGTCTTATACTCAGGGCTGAAATACCGCTACGAGGCATTGTGCATATTACGGGTGGAGGGTTACCGGGAAACCTGATAAGAGTTCTCCCCTCTGGTTGCCAGGCGAGGGTTCAAACTGATGCAGTGCCTATCCCCTGGATATTCCAGTTTTTGCAGAGGGAAGGCCGTGTGAGTGAATCAGAAATGTGGAGTACTTTCAACATGGGAGTAGGATTGGTATTCATTATTTCTCCTGAATATTTGGAACAAACAGTGGCCTTGCTGGAGGAACAAGGTGAATTTCCCATCTTATTAGGAGAAATCGTGGAAGGGAAAAAGGAGGTACTCTTGAATGGCTGATCAAAGAATTGCTGTTTTGGCCTCAGGAAGAGGAACAAATTTGCAATCTCTGCTGGACCGAACATCAGATGGGAGTATTCCCGGAAAAGTTGTATTGGTGGTGAGTGATGTTCAAGGGGCAAACGCACTTGAACGGGCGGAAAAAAGTGACGTAGAGACTCGGTTTTTGGATTATGCAGTTTTCTCTCGAAAAAGTGATTATGAACAGGCGTTGTTGGAAGTGTTGGAAGAAAAACAACCAGATCTCATATGTTTGGCAGGCTATATGCGTATTTTAGGATCAGCTATTGTAAAACGTTTTGAGGGGCGGATTATGAATATTCATCCTTCTTTGTTGCCTGCTTTCCCAGGCTTGGAAGCCCAGAGGCAAGCATTGGAATATGGAGTAAAGGTGACAGGCTGCACGGTTCATTTTGTAGATGCAGGAATGGATACAGGTCCCATAATTTTACAGAGATCCTGCCCTGTTTTAGATGAAGACACGCCAGAGACCCTGGCGGCAAGAATATTGGAAATTGAACATCGGTTATATCCTTTGGCTGTCAGGCTTTTTTTTGAAAACAAGTTGGAATCAAGGGGGAGAAGGGTGTATATCAAGGAGGACGGGATATGAAAGCTCTTGTTGTGGGAAGTGGAGGTCGTGAGCATTGTTTGATGTGGAAACTCTCTCTGAATCCTGCCGTGAAAGATCTCTATTGTGCTCCTGGAAATGCTGGGACGTCTTTTATCGGAAAAAACGTTCCCCTTGACACTATCGACGATATTGTGCGTTTTGCTTGTAAGGAAAGTATTGATTTGACCGTAGTGGGGCCAGAAGCTCCTCTGGCAGAAGGAATAGTTGACCGCTTGTCTGAACAGGGGTGTAAAGTGATAGGTCCCAAGCAGTCAGAAGCACGGCTTGAGTCCAGTAAGATATTTGCTAAGAACTTCATGCGCAGAAACAATATACCTACTGCAGATTATGAAGTTTTCCATCACCCCAACCGGGCGGCTGCGTATATACATTCATTGCGAGAGTTTCCCGTGGTTATGAAAGCTGATGGATTGGCTGCGGGAAAAGGCGTAGCTATTGTTGATGACAGGGATGATGCATTGCTTATTCTTCGTTCCTTAATGGTAGAGAGAAAATTCGGGAAAGCAGGAGAAAAGATTGTCATAGAAGAGTTTCTGTCAGGAGAAGAAGCAACTATTATTCTTGCCCTGGATGATGACTCGTTTTGTCTTTTGCCTTCATCTCAAGACCACAAAAAAGTAGGGGAGGGTGATATCGGTCCCAACACGGGAGGCATGGGAGCATATTCACCGGCTCCCATTGTGACGGCTAAGCAGACGGAAAAGATCGAGCAAAAAATCGTTTTACCCTTGGTGGAGGGTTTGAAGAAAGAGGGTATGCTTTACAAAGGGTTCCTCTACATCGGTATCATCGTATCTGATGAGGGAGAACCTTTTGTTCTTGAGTTTAACGTGAGATTGGGTGACCCGGAAACTCAGGTTGTTATTCCCCGACTTGAAAATGATCTGTTGGAAATGTTCAATGCGATAATTGAGGGTGAACTTCATGCTATAAAGGTACAGGTTGATCCACGACCTATGTTGGGAGTGGTAATGGCCGCCCATGGGTACCCCGGTAATTATGAAAGGGGTATGGAAATCAGTGGTCTGGAAAGATTTTCGAACTCCTCGATGGACGATGTTCTGATTTTTCACGCGGGTACAAAAAGGAAAGAAGGGAAAGTTATTGCTAACGGAGGCAGGGTGTTAAATGTCTGCGGTAAAGGAAATACCTTGAGAGAAGCCATGGATAAAGTTTACAAAGCGATGAAATATGTTCATTTTGCCAGTGGATTCTACCGCCACGATATAGGATTTCATGCATTGACAGAGGAATTTTCGCATAGTACAAAAAAGCATTAGAAGGGAGTGAAGAGGGTGGGTGGTCCAGTATATGTGATTTGCGGCAGTGCTAATGACCAGAAATATGTCGCTGAATGCGCCAAAATATTAACCCGATTCAATATAGCGTACCGTGTATTTATAGCTTCAGCACATCGCACGCCAGAGAAAGTAGAAGAAGTCGTTCGCACAGCAGAGAAGGAAGGAGCGCAATGTATTATCGCCATGGCCGGGTTTGCTGCTCATTTACCCGGTGTTATTGCCTCAAAAACACTCATTCCGGTCATTGGTGTTCCCCTTGATACTTCTTCGTTACTGGGAGTCGACGCTCTATTGTCAATAGTGCAGATGCCGGGAGGTATTCCGGTAGCAAGCACGGGTATTGGAAAAGCAGGAGCGCGCAATGCCGCTCTTTTTACTGCGCAACTTTTGGCCTTAGGGGACGAAAATTTGCGTGAGAAACTCGTTGCATACAGAGATTCGTTAAGAAAAGAAGTTGAAGAGGCAAATCGAGCTTGCGAGTTGTGATGACAGAAAATTGGGAATACGGAATGAAAAGAAGGAGAATAAAAAAAGCCCCCGTCCGAAGGCGGGGGCCTAACCGCAAGGTAATACACAAAGTTCAAACACGAACTCCTTGTTTCCTTGTCTTTTCCTTTCCTTTAACCGCTTCTTCCTGCAGTTTTTGGATGTATTCTACTCTTTCTGCCTTATAATCCTTGTAGTATATGGTACCTTTATAGTCACGTTCCCAGATTTCATCAGCCAGCTCTTTGAAGGCCTGCGCGTATGTGTCTACTTCGTCTTTTAAAGTGGTGGTTAAGGAGTCAGCGCCTTCGTGGCTCGGTCGGGCGCCATATTTGTCCACAATTTCACGAAGAATTTCAGGAACGTCAATAAGCATACAAGGACGCATAAGGTTATTATCGTAAGGCTGGTTTTCCTGAATAGCACGGAAAAATGGTGATGAAAATACTTCTTTCAATGATTTGTTTTTCAAGTTGTCGACTGTGAAATGGCAGAACACGCAGGGTTCGACATCTCCGGCGTTATTGATGTGAAAATAACGGCGTCCTCCTGCCAGGCAACCACCGACGTATGGACCGTCATTCCAGAAGTCACCGATGAAAATCGGTTTTTCGTAGCGCATTTTATGTACCTGGTTACGCAGATGCAAGCGTTGGTGGGGAGTTGGCATAAGGGAGGTATCAGGAGCTTTTCCGATCGGGACATAAGTAAAATACCAGCCGTAATAACAGCCTTTATCTATAAGGAAATCCATGAATTCATCGCTTGAGACAAGCTCAGTATTCTGACTGGTTGCGGTGATTGAAAAACCGAAGAGTACCCCTTCATCACGTAGGGATTCCATGGCGTTCATTACTTTTTTGAAAGCTCCTTTTCCACGGCGAGCGTCAGTTTCTTTCTCGTACCCTTCAACACTGATTGCTGGATAAACGTTTCCCATATCAGCCAATTGTTTCGCGAGGTCACGGTCTATCAATGTTCCATTTGTATAAATTTGAAAGGAAATATCAGGATGCTTCTGGAATAAGTCAATATGTTCCTTGCGGATGAACGGTTCGCCACCGGAAATAGTGAGGAAATTCATACCCATTTCCTTGGCTTCGCTGAAAATCTTGTCCATAA
>SKXZ01000117.1 GCA_007128145.1 Candidatus Nitricultor lacus
AATTGGTTACATATCTCACAAAAGGTGGTACCAGCAATGGATAAATCTTTTCAAGTATTACCCGAAGTCTCGGTTCTTCCCGCTCATGCTCCAATCCCGGGCATGGGATTTCTGCCGGTCAATGCCTTCTTGATCAAAGCCCAAGAGCCGGTACTGGTTGACTCAGGAATGGGTATGGACAGCGACGAGTTCGTCAAGATCCTGGAATCAATTATTGACTTGCGGGATTTGAAGTGGATTTTTCTGACCCACGATGATTCAGACCACACCGGAAGTTTACAAAAAGTGCTTGAAGCTGCGCCCCGGGCACGGCTTGCAACAAACGCTGTAACCGCTATGAGGTTGAACACGGTTTGGCCGCTTCCCATGGACCGGATGTACTGGCTCAACCCTGGAGACAGCATCAACACCGGTGACCGTACCCTGAAAGTCATTAAACCGCCTGTGTTCGATAATCCGACCACGATCGGATTTTACGATGATAAACTTGAAGTATTATTCTCGGCCGATTGCTTCGGTGCTATCGTTCCCGAACCTGTGCAAAATGCCGACGATATTGAGGAAAAGATCCTGGTTGAGGGAATGATCGGTTGGGCAAGTTCTGACAGCCCCTGGCTCCACCTGGTTGACCAGAACAAATTACGCCAATCCCTGGATAAAGTCGGACAGATCGCTCCCAAAATGATTTTTTCTTCTCACCTTCCACCTGCACAGGGTAAGACAAAAATCTTCCTGGACACAATTACAAGAGTACCCGATTCAACTCCTTTCGTCGCTCCCGACCAGAAGGCTTTGGAGGTGATGTTGCAGCAAATGAAGCCGGGGGATCTTTAATGAATTGTATAAGGGTCGAAGTGTAGAAAGGTAAAAGGGTATGGGTGGAAAAACCAAGCCGTTTGAGTGTTGGTGGGAATAATATTTACGACTCTTTAACACGGCCTTTAGCTTACCTACCTGATGAACGACGTGATAGAAAAAGACTTACCTGCTTGATGAGAGACCAGCCGGTTTCAAGGAGAGCAATAACCAGGACGATGAGGAAAACCACCCGGAACCGATGAGATTCGAATAATCAGCTTAAACACATGGATCAAGCACCATGAACCAAGGGTACAATACTCGATCCGATACTTCTGAAGAGTTCGAACTGCATGGCGCTTGTGGTTTTATTGCCATGCAGATAATGTAGTCACAGAGGTCACCTGATTTATGTAGTTATAATTGTTACAATTTTTAAGAGAAGTTTGGATAATTATCTTAGATCTGTGTGGTGATGTTTATGGTGCAAACCAGCGTAGGGATGCGGGAAGCAAATGCTCATTTAGGCCGGTTGATCAGGGAGGTCAAGGAAGGGAAAGTTATTGTTCTGACTGAACGTGGCCGACCGGTGGCTCAACCTGCCCCTGTCAGCCGGAAAGATCTTTCTCTCGAGGAAAGAATCGCCAGGCTTGAGCAACTCGGTTACCTGGAACCCAAGAAAGAGTTCAGCCACAAAATACCTCCGCCTCTTCCTCTCGCAGCTGACAAAGCCCGGCAATATCTTGAGGAGGACCGTAGGGGGTAAATCCCAAAAAAACCCGGTTAATTTACTGGGATACAAGAGCTTTGCTCTCGGCACTCGTTCAAAATGCACAGAGCGATCTGGCTCTCCAATGCGCCGCTCTTGAAGATATTCACATTGTATCCAGCCTGTGCCTTGCCGAAGCTTATGCTGTTATAATCAGGAAGGTATTGCTCACCCGGTTCAATGATGTACCTGTCTGAAATCAGCATCCCCCCCCTCTCCATGCAGCGAAGAATGGATTGTTCAAAGTTCACAGTGGAAGGTTCATGGTGAATTTTGGATTTACCCTGGACCTTCCAAATGGACTGTCATGCATGAACCTATTCGAGTGTTTCCCGGTAAAATGCCTCCAGGTCATCCCTCAGCATCAAGTGCGCTTCAGGATTCATATACATCATGTGTCCGCCCTCATAGGTTGAAAAAACTATATCATCAACCCTGCCAGGAGGAAGATTGAGTTGGCTGACCATGTAGCGGGTGTGATCATACGGGGTCATCAAATCATACAGACCTATGCCGGTGAAAACCCGGAGAAAGTCGGTCCTATTCATTGCGGTTTCCAGGCTTGATCCGGATATGCTTCTTCATATTCATGGATATCTTCTGCAAAAATGACGTTCAGGGTTCCCTGGAAGATGCCCCCGGTGAAGAAAAAAAATGAAACATATAACAATGAAATACCATGGAAGTTTCGCTGTGAAGAGCTTCTTGGTCATGATCGCAACCATCCTTTCTTCTCTCGTTGAGTGATATTTTTTAGCATGCACTGTCCGTTTATATATGAAATTCATTGCCGAAAACACTTCATTGACATCCATAATTTGACACTGTTACAATGTGTAACCACCCAAAGGAGGGATCGAGCTGCCAGTATTCACATAAAGAGCACGAACTCCTTCATTTGGGCCACACAGGACAACGAAATGGGATAAACTGATGATCATTGAAACAAAAAATTTGAGAAAATCATTTCATTCACGGCAGGGCAGGAAAATCAAAACAGTCGAGGCGGTCTGCGGTGTTGACATGGCTATCGCCGAGGGCGAAATCTTCGGCTTTCTCGGACCGAACGGAGCCGGCAAAACTACCACCTTGCGGATACTCGCTACCCTGATCGAACCGGATGAAGGTATGGCAACTATAGCCGGCGTTGATTTGCGCCGCGAGCCTGGTGAAGTTCGCCGCCGTATCGGTTATGTCGCTCAAGGTGGAAGCACATGGGACGAGGTGAGTGCGCGGGAGGAACTCATTTTGCAGGCACGGATGTACGGTATCAGCAAAACAGAAGCAAACAAACGGGCTGATAGGGCACTCGAAGTCTTCCAGCTCACCGAATTCGCCGACCGAAAGTGCAAAACGTATTCCGGCGGTCAGCGCCGTCGCGTCGATGTCGCCCTCGGTGTCATTCACGAACCCAGGGTTGCCTTCCTTGACGAACCGACAACCGGCCTCGATCCGCAAAGCCGCGCCCACATGTGGGAGGAAATACGGCGCCTTCGCCATGAGGGCATGACTGTCTTTATCACCACCCACTATATGGACGAGGCGGACGCGTTGTGTGACCGGGTCGCCATAATCGATAACGGTGAGATCGTGGCCGAGGGTACGCCAGCAGCCCTTAAACGCCAGATATCCGGTGAAGTAGTAACGGTAGGTCTCGATGGTGAAATTTCTACAGCCTCTGAAATGCTCGAAACAAAACCTTATGTGAGAAAACTTGAAATCTGCGAAGAAAATCTCCGTTTATATGTTGAAGAAGGTGCTACAGCGGTACCGCAAATCATGCGCACGTTGGAAGGTGCGCATCTCATGCTTAAATCGATTACCATACACAGGCCGAGTCTTGATGATGTGTTCCTCGCCAAAACCGGCCGAAGTTTACGGGAGGCGTGAAAGGTGAAGCTCATTCATGACACCTGGCTGATCTTCCAGCGCCAGGCACTTTTACAGGTACGTGAACCTGCGTGGGTCTTCATCGGTATTTTCCAGCCTGTTTTGTACCTTTTATTATTTGCACCCTTACTCAGACCAGCCCTGGCCCCACTCGGGGTCACAACCGAAGCGGAAGCCTACCGGATTTTCGTTCCCGGCCTCCTGGTGCTTTTAGCTATCTTTGGGGGTTTATTCAAGGGTTTCGGATTGATCGCCGAGTTACGTGCCGGTATTATCGAGCGTTCCCGGGTTACACCAATCAGCCGACTCGCGCTTTTGCTCGGACGGTCGCTGCGTGATGCGATCGTGCTGGTCGCCCAGGCGGGGATTGTTACAATGCTTGCAGTGTGTTTCGGGTTCACCGCTCATCTCGGTCACATCCTGCTCGCCTTTTTGATGCTGGCCTTGATCGCACTCATGACTTCATCGATCTCCTATGGTGTCGCACTCAAGGTACGAAACGAAGATACCTTTGCACCGCTTATGAATACCACATCCCTGCCACTTTTTCTGCTCTCGGGCATCATGCTTCCCATCACAGAACCTTTCGCACCGGAGTGGCTTATCGCTGTCGCCCGGTTCAACCCCTTCTACTGGACAGTGGAGGGAACCCGCGCGCTTTTTGCCGGTAACATTGCAGATAGCAGCGTCTGGCAGGGGTTGCTCATCACCCTGGTACTCGCTACGGCAGCTATTTTCTGGTCCGCCCGTTCCTTTGCAAGAAGCGTCCGCTGATTTCTTATCCATGCACGCATTCATCTCTATACCCCACCAATTATCTTTCATATTCGGATCGATTTGATTTTTATGAATCAAAGTACTATCCTATATTCAGGTTAAACTATTACTTATTTTTAAATCTTATTCGAGGAGTGTGATATATTCCTGGAGAGGAGGGGAAAAATGTATAAAAATATTATTTGTTTTTTGTTGATTGTGTTTTTTTCTCTATTGATTTCTGGTTGCAGGACTGATATTGATCAAACAGTAGTGGATCCTCTCGCGCCTTCAGTAAAGTTTTCAGCATCCTCCATGGAAGTCCAAGCTGGTGAAGATGTCGTCCTCACCTGGAATGTCCAAAACGCTACCCATATCACAATATCCCCCGGTATCGGAGAAGTGGATTCGACCGGCAGCACTACCGTCAACCCAACCGCGACAACCGATTACATCTTGACAGCATCCAATGACACAGACACCAGCACCTTCGGGCTACGAATCACCGTGCTCACCAACAGCTAGGATGACGAGGTAACGGGTACACTCATGCTTACAGCGAATGTCACGGCAGAAATTTATCTCGATGGAAGTGATACAGGCTTCACCACACCCCACACCTTATCAGACCTTTTACCCGGTTCCTACACTCTGAAACTTACCGCAATGTATTATAAAAAACTGGGAAGAGGAGGTGATCATCACAGCTGGGGAAACCACCACCGTCGATGCAGAGCTCGAAGACGGGAGAGCGGAAATCATCTTGCAACCCGGTAACGCAAAAGATGCCTGGATAGACAGTATCTTTAAAGATTACAATGGAGAGAGGAGGTGGAAAGAGTGAAAAAGTATCTGTTTTTTCCTCTCATCCCTGTGGTAATGGTCATCCTCCTGATCATCGTGGCCGGTTGCAGACCGGAACCATCGGAAGGGGCACTTGATCAACCGGAGGAAGTGGTGGATATACCGGAGGCACTAGAACCCGCGATCACTCCTTTGCCTGTGCTTCTTCCTGACCTGGTGCCCTCTACCGGTCCGAACACAGAGGATTTTTGCATTACCGACCCAAACAACGAGCAATTGCTGGTATTCATTAAAAACCAGGGGTCTGCTCCGGCTGGGGGTTCCCATGTAAAAGTTGATTTCGGCCAATTCGGGGAATGTATCTACTACGTCATTCCAATACACCCCAATAAGTATACTGCTGTTTTATGTGATATTCCTCCGGGCTGCTTCGACCCGCACTGTCACTTCACCATCACTGTTGATGTGTATGACGAAGTGAAAGAATCCAATGAGGAGAACAATACCCAGGAGGGGGTATGTTATGGAGAACCGGTACTGACGCATAAAATACCCAGATAATCAGCCAAAGGCCTTTGTCAGGCCATTTCAATGTAATTTTCGCCAGGCAGGACTGTATACCGGCAACTGTTTATACAATTTTTAAGAGAATCAAAAAGCGTCATTGTGATAATTGGCTTTTGTGTTGCGATTTATCGCCTTTCAGTAAGCGGCCGTATTCAATCGTAAAATGTAATAAGCTTTTTTAAAGGGGGATGTTTTCATGTATAAGCGTATTCTTTGTCCCGTGATAATCGTAGGGCTGTTGATTGGTTTGGTTGCCATAACAGGGTGTACACCGCCACAGTTAAAACCCGATCTGGTTCCCGCGAATCCCGAAGGATGGGCAGGTTTTTGTGATATCGATGATAATGGAAATCTGGTAGTACATGTTAAAAACCAGGGGAACGCGCCTGCAGGAAGCTCATATGTAAAAGTTGATTTCGGCCCACAACTTGGTTTTTTTGTAAAACCAGTTCCGGTATTAAGTGTGGGTGAGACAGCTACAGTATTATTCCCCATCCCACGAGGCTGTTTTACCCCCGATTGTGGTTTCACCATCACGGTCGATGCACACAACGATATCGATGAATCCAATGAAGAGAATAATACCGTAATGGGTAATTGTCTTGGATAACATATACGATGATGTGTTCTTGATGCAATAAGCTTACGGCCGCTTACTGTTTTTTTGCATGGTCAATAATCTCCTGTGTAAATAGAATGTATATGCGTAAGTCCGTATATGCGAGGATGTGTGAAAAGCTCCTGCAAAGGGCGTTTCAGTTGCTTCACAACCCTCGTTTGTCGCATCATCCTGTATCTTGTGAAATTGTTCACGGCTCATTATTTGTTTTGTCTTGCGAGCACCGCCGGTATGTGGTGCGCGGCAATCTATGTATTTGGCCCGGAAAAAGGCCGTAAATGGGTATATGCGTATATGGGTAGAAGGGGGAAACCAAAAAACACTCCCCACCGTTCTTTGGATACTGCCACGTAGTGATAGTTTCCCTCAACTCTAAACTCTAAACCCTCGACCGCCTTTAGGCCCTCGACGGCATTAACATAGACTGCCGCGTCGCTTCGCTCCTCGCAGTGACGGACTGAAAACATTCTGAATGCTGAATACGGAATCCTGAATACTGATTTTCATCCTCCTCTGTTTCAACGCTTCTCTTTGCTCCACCGGCTGTTTGTAAACTCCTCACTCCTCACTCCTCACCCCTCACGTTGTTATTTACATCTTCGATGCCGCAACTTAAGTGGCAGGGAAGCTCCTCTGTAAATATCGCATATTACCTCCTGACGAAAAAACGTCCATGCAAATCTGTGCTATAGTAATCTTTGATATTTGCATGTACTTAAAAACATTGAATCTCAGGAAGAAATTTCACGATCATGAGTCGAGGGAGGGAAACACATGGCAATGATGACCGGTTGGCAGGCGGTGGTCAAAGCGTTGAAAGC
>SKXZ01000088.1 GCA_007128145.1 Candidatus Nitricultor lacus
AAGAGGCGGAGTTGGAAAGAGAGGCTATTGAATTTATAGAAGCATTTGGCCGGGCGAAGGAAAGTAATAATGCAGACCTTGCCATAAGGTTTTATGATGACCCCCATTACGAACTTCAGCATATAGACGGGGAAATAATAGTGGTAGGTCCTATTCCTAACAACGAGTACCAGGAATTCTTAGAGTTATTTTTCTCCGAGACTACTGTGTTAACCGATGAGTTTACCGAGATTACCGCAACTGTTGTTGATCAATCCACGGCAATCGTCGAAGCCATAGAACGGAATGTTTTCCTAACCGATGGTGTGCAAGAGGAATATGTTTACAGTGTACGCTTCACTTTGAACAGGGTTCAGGGTGAGTGGAAAATATTCTGGTACGAAGTTTTAGAAGCTCTATAAAAAAATACAACAGATTCTGTAGTCTTACCTATAAAAAAGTGTTGACAGGGGGTTCAAAATCACTATACTATCCCTGGTATAAAAAACCACAGGGGGTGGAATAGAGGGCAAACACACAGGCGGTAGGGATACAGCCGTCTTGCAGGGAGTCCTCCCAACGCGCACTCGAGGCGGGAAGTGCCCCTTCCCGGCGGGTGAGTGCCCCCCATTTGAGATTCTTCCGGGAAACCCGGAGTGGGGAGCACCTGATGAAGAAAAAGAACTCTCAGATATGTGGCAGGTACGTTTTTTTCAATAAGAAGTAGTCATGGCCCTTCGATGAAGTGAGGCTGTGACTACTTCTTTTTTGCGGTTTTGCCTATTCCAGCACGCGGCTGGAAGCGGCCTTTTTCCGGAAAAAATGAGAAAGGGGGGACACCCGATGAACAAAGTGTTCGAAGCAGGAACCCACATGGTTTTGGATGGTATCAGCTCAAACTCCCGTTTTCTGGAGGATGTCGGGAAGATACACGCGTTTTTGGACGAGTATCCAGACCGCATGGGCATGACAAAAATAATGCCTCCATATGTGTTCAATTACCAAGGCAATGCTCCTTCGGAGGGAGGAGTGACTGGTATAGTGATCATCGCGGAAAGTCACATCAGCATACATACATTTCCCAGCAAAAACTACTTGAGTGTTGATGTATTTTCCTGTAAGCCTTTTGATATAGAGGAAGCTACTCGGTACCTCATAGAGTACTTCGGATTGAAGGAGTTCAACCGGAAGATTTTTGACAGAGGGCTTGAATATCCCAAGGTATCGGATGAAGTTGTACCCCTGGTGCTGGAAGAACGGCTCGAAAACCTGGAAAAATTAGTTCACACTTGACTGACCACGGTTTGTGCCTGAAGAGGGAGATGCCCGATGAGGTGTCTCCCTTTTTTTATCTTTCATCTTTTTCAAGCAGAGCCTGGCATTCGACACAATATGGGGTGTATGGAATCGCCTCCAGCCGGCCGGGGTGGATGTTTCTCCGGCATCGGTCACACGTGCCATAAGTTCCCTCTTCGAGTTTCAGGAGTGCGTTTTCAATCATTCTCAGTACATGGCGAACCGCATCTTGAGAGAGCAGCCCCATGTCGAGATCGTAGGTAGCTTTCCCGTAATCACCGAAATCAAGCGATTCTTTCAACGGATTCTCATCCCGGGTGAAGGTGCGTTCCTGGTCAAGCTCATGCAACGCCTTTTCCCGTAAATACAGAAGCTGTTTGTGAATAATGACCTTCTCTACACTATCCAATGAAGTCACCTTCTTTCATCCTTCTATTTTAATTCAATAGTCGCTGTTGTAAAATAGGTTCTACCTCATCCCTGTTTGCAAAACTTTCGGTTACGGCCGAATGGTGACTGCAGGATGAGGAAAAGAGACAGGAGAGAGAAATCAGGTATTGGCGATGAGCATGGACAAACACTCCCTGGTCGGCCTTCTTCCCCAGGACATGTCATCTTTCATGGAATCTGTGGGAGAACCCCTCTACCGGGCCCGCCAGGTTACAGAGTGGATATACAGGAAAAAAGTTCCCTCATTTGATCATATGAGTACGCTGCCGCAGTCTTTGCGGGACGCTCTCAAGAAAAATTTTTTTCTTGCGCAGGGAAAAATTGTTCACACCCTCACCTCCCATGACGGTACGGTCAAATACCTGGTAGCATTTCCTGACGGTCAAGCGGTGGAGGCGGTATCCATACCGCAGGGAAAGCGACTTACGCTTTGCGTTTCAAGCCAGGTTGGCTGTGCGGTGGGGTGTCCGTATTGTGCAACCGGGAAAGCAGGCTTTACCCGGGACCTCGAAAGCCAAGAGATAGTCGAAGAGGTATGGATGGCTCAAAAAGCGAATGACCAAAGGATAGGTAATCTTGTTTTTATGGGTATGGGCGAACCCCTGCTCAATTACACCAATCTTTCCCGGGCCATTCTGGTTCTCAACCACCCTCAAGGTATGGGTATAGGGACACGGCATATCACTGTATCGACCACAGGGGTACCCTCCAAAATGGTACAACTTGCCAGAGATTGGGAACAGGTGAACCTGGCGGTTTCTCTCCATGCACCGGACAATGATCTGCGCACGGAGTTAGTGCCGGTGAGCCGGGCCTGGCCTTTGCGGGAGGTCATGGAAGCGGTGGATGAAGTGATCGGCCTCACCAACCGAAGGATGACAGTAGAATATACCCTGTGGAACGGAATAAACGACCTTGTAAGCCATGCGCATGCATTAGCGGCCTTATGTCGAGGCCGGCTACTCCATGTGAACCTGATTCCCGGAAACCCGGGCGGAGGAAAGCGATTTCGCCCGTCGTCTCTTCCCAGGGTATTGACATTCCAGGGGATTTTGCGGGAAAAGGGCATCCCGGTAACGATACGCAAGGAAAGGGGGAGGGATATCCAGGCTGCTTGCGGAGAACTATACCGTACATGGACGCAAGCGGAGTGAAACCCTTCCCTGGCTGTTTTTATTTTTTCTTATGTAACGAGAGAAAGGAGATGGAAAAATGATTATCGTCCTGCGTAGTGGGTCGAGCCAGGAGGACGTGGACGAGGTTGTCTCGCGGTTAAAACGCCTCGGGTTCGGCGCCCACGTATCCCAGGGATTGGAAAGAACCATAGTGGGAGCCATTGGGGACGAGCGGGGTGTGAACCTCGAAGACAAGCTGGGAGTATTGCCGGCGGTGGAAAAAGTAATCCCGGTGCTTACCCCCTATAAGTTGACCAGCAGAGAATTTCGAGAAGCCGATACCGTGGTGCGGGTAGGGACAGCCGAAATCGGTCCGGGAAGGCTTACGATAATTGCCGGTCCGTGCGCGGTGGAGAGCGAGAAACAGATAGTGTCTGTTGCTCGAAGATTGAAGGACGGGGGAGCCCAAATCTTGAGAGGAGGGGCATTCAAGCCGCGAACCTCACCTTATGCATTCCAGGGGATGGGAAAGGAAGGCCTGCAGTTGTTGGCTTTAGCGAGAGAAGAAAGCGGTTTGCCATTCGTTACCGAAGCTCTCGGGATTGAAGAGCTGGACCTGGTGGCCGAATACGCTGACATGATTCAAATAGGTGCACGAAATATGCAAAATTTCCGTTTGCTGGAAGCGGTCGGAAGACTGCGAAAGCCGGTCATTCTCAAGCGTGGAATGATGAGCACGGTAGATGAGTTTCTGATGTCAGCAGAATATGTCCTGGCCCAGGGGAACTACCAGGTTTTGCTCTGCGAGCGCGGTATCCGCACATTTGAACCTTCAACCCGTAACACTCTTGACCTGAGCTGTGTTCCCCTGGTCAAGGGGCGCAGCCATTTGCCGATTGCCGTGGATCCAAGCCATGGTACCGGAAGAGCGGATCTGGTGGAAGCGATGAGCCTGGCGGCGGTCATGGCCGGTGCTGATTCCCTGCTCATTGAAGTGCATCCAAACCCAATTGAAGCATTATCAGATGGTCCCCAGTCACTCAACCCGGACCAGTTTCTTCACCTGGTGCAAAACTTACGTTCCCTTGTCCCCCTGGTTGGAAGGACTTTATAAGATATGGGTGTGACAGTAGCCATTTTGGGTCTCGGCTTGATGGGAGGATCATTGGGGTTGGCTCTCTCGGGTTGGCAGGAAGGGGAGAGGGTGAAAGGATATGACCCGCATCTTCCGACAGCACAAAGAGCTCTCCAAAGAAAAGCAGTGGGAGAGGTAACGCCGAGTGCCCAGGAAGCAGTGGAGGGATCCGATATCGTTTTTTTAGCAGCGCCGGTGAGCGTGGTGCCTGGATTGATTGCTGAAATAGCTTCACATCTTGCAGATCACTCGATCGTGCTTGACCTTTCAAGTTCCCGGGAGTGGATTTTTTCTCGAATTTCCCACTTGAAAGGCCGCCTGCGCCTGGCCGGGTTCCATCCCATGTGCGGTTCTGCGCGTGGCGGAATAGATGAGGCGAGAGCGAATCTTTTTGCCGGCGCGCCCATTCTTGCGACACCCCTTTCCGAGGATGATGGGCTGAAGAACACTATGCGAAAAGTGGGGGGAGTGTTGGGAGGAAAGGTTTTTTTTTATCCGCTTCTGAACATGACAGGATATGCGCCCTGGTGAGCCATCTTCCTCACCTTCTCTCGACAGCCTATCTTCTCGGAGCAGGAGACCGCTTTTGCCGGTATGCTGCCTATGCAGGTCCTTCCTTTCGGGATTTTACCCGCGTTGGTGGGTCCCCGCACGGTATCTGGAGTGACATTTTCTTTACCAACAGGAAATACCTGCTCGAGGAAATAGACACCTTCATGGATTATATCAGGGAGTTTCGGGAGGCCCTGGTGGATGAGCGAAAGAACACAATGGCCGATTTACTGAAGCAGGTACAAAAAATGAAAGACCTTATGAGAAAAAAGGATTGATAATATGCTTGATTTTCACACAGCTGGAGAATCACACGGGAAGGGAATTATTGTCGTAGTGAATGGACTCCCTGCAGGCCTTCCGATTGATTTTGACATGATTGCGGGTGAGATGACCCGCAGGCGAAACAAAGCCGGGTCGGGCCCCCGCATGTCCATGGAAGGTGATGAAGTGGAAATACTGGCCGGCATACGTTGGGCTAAAACCTTGGGAAGCCCGATAGCGGGCCTGATACGGAACCGGGATTATGCAAACTGGCAAGAAGTGATGAATCCACAAGGAAAACCCCCTTCCACATATGAACCTGTCACTGTCCCCAGGCCCGGTCACGCCGACCTTGCCGGTGCAGTCAAATACAGGTACGATGACCTGAGAAATGTCATAGAACGGGCAAGCGCCCGTGAAACAGCAGGACGCTGTTTTGCCGGAACACTGGCCAGGAATTTTCTTGCTCCTTTGCATATTGAAATAGGTGGTTGGGTAGAGAGCATTGGTGAAGTTAAAGCCGGCAGCGGAGAGAACTTCCATGAAAAAAGCAGAAGAGCCCGCCGTTCACCGGTAGCAACGTATGATGCTGAAGCGGAAACAAAGATGCTTGAAGCCCTGGAGCACGCAGGCCGTGATGGTGATACTCTTGGCGGGACATTCGTGGTGGTGGCATTCGGGGTGATGCCCGGGCTGGGTACTCATGTCAAATGGGATGAGCGCCTGGATACACGGATTGCAGGTGCGTTGATGGGAATACCGGCCATCAAGGGTGTGGAAGTCGGGGATGGTTTCGCGAACTCACGCAAGCGGGGAAGTGAGGTTCATGATGAAATCATTCGTTCATCGTCACCTTCTTTTCCTTTCACACGAAGGACCAACCGTTGTGGAGGAATTGAGGGAGGAGTGAGCAACGGAGAGACAGTGTGGGCACGTTGCGCCATGAAGCCCATTCCTACCCTGCTGAAAGGGTTACAGAGTGTGGATTTAAAAAATGGTGAGGAAAAACAAGCCCGCTATGAGCGCTCCGACACGTGTGCGGTGGCTCGAGCGCTCGTGGTGGCTGAAGCGATGCTTGCCTGGGAGATAGCAAGGGCTTGCCGTGTAAAGTTTTCCGGAGATTCGATGGAGGAGGTGCTTGATAGGTTCAAAGAGTACCGTTCCTACCTGAGTAATTATCGTATGTTGTAAAAATACCGGCACTTTTAAAAACTATTGGTTTCGGGTATAGTAGATTTTTGGAAAACGAGGACACATAACCCTATGGCGATACAAATCAGTAAACCCGACATCGGAGAAGAGGAAAAACAGGCAGTATTGGCTGTACTCGATTCCGGCATGCTTGCCCAGGGGAAAGAAGTCTCTTCCTTTGAGCGGGAGTTTGCCGATTACAACGGTACTCCCCATGCCGTAGCAACCTCGAGCGGTACTGCCGCCCTTTTTGTGGCCATGAAGGCACTGGGGGTAGGAGAGGGAGACCTGGTGATAACCACTCCTTTCAGTTTTGTCGCTACCGCAAGCACTATTCTTCATTGTGGAGCGAAACCGGTATTCTGTGACATCGACAGGGAAACCTGTAATCTCGATCTACAGGAAGTGGAGAAAACCCTTCGGCGTCGAAATATTAAAGCGATTCTCCTGGTTCATTTATATGGAACACCCTGTCCGATGGACGATTTTGTCTATCTTTCAAAACACTACGGCGTTCCCTTGCTTGAGGATTGTGCCCAGGCCCATGGCGCGGAATACCGGGGGAAGAAAGTGGGAAGCTTCGGTGCCGCAGCGGCCTTCAGTTTTTATGGAACCAAAAACATGACTACCGGTGAGGGGGGTATGATAACCACCTGGGAACCCGAGCTGGCCAATACGTGTAGAATGTTGATAAATCACGGAAGTAGTGAACGGTATCGACATGTGATGCTGGGATATAATTTTCGCATGACCGATATTGCAGCAGCGTTGGGAAGGGTACAGCTCGGGAAGCTTCCCCGGGCTAACCAAAAGCGGGTGGAAAACGCGGCCTATTTTCAAAAAGCTTTGCAGGAAACACGAAGCGTGCAAACCCCCGTTATACCCA
>SKXZ01000069.1 GCA_007128145.1 Candidatus Nitricultor lacus
CTTTTATTTATGCGGTAAGAAAAATTCCCTGAAGTTCCTGTCAAACAAAAGCAAAAAAAGCACATACTGTAACCAGCTTAAAAACAACATTTATAGCAAATATACATTAAAAAAGAAAATATTACAATTTTTCAAGAAGAGAGATTCACGTGGTTCACCAATACATAGGGAAACAACATCCGCCCCCATACCCATCTGTTGTCGCGTGATATTTCACGTATATCTCGAAGTGCCTGGTATGCATTTCCACTGATCATAACATCCTTTACCCGACCTTGAATATTTCCGCCTTTCACCCAAAAACCCAGCTGGACATTACAGGAGAACACGCCAGCTGCTATGTTGCTCTGCCCCAAACCGAGCACAGAATCAACAATCAGTCCTTCTTCCATCTCTTCCACCAAGGTTTCTCTGTCACGCAACCCGTTTTTTACCACTAAAGGAGCAGGAACAGGTTCAGGAGTGGAACGGAAAGAAGCACGATATCCATTCGCAGTGGATGCAGTACCCAATCGAGCTGCGCTCCAAAGATCCAGAAAATATCCTTCAAGCTTTCCTTCTTGAATAATGTTTCTTTCAGAAGTTGTGGGAACCCCCTCATCGTCAAATGGACATGCTGTAGGAGCCCATCTTTCTCGGGGTGTCTCTTTAAGATTAAGCAGGGGTGAAAAAATGGTTCCCTTAAGCTTGCCGGCCAAGGGAGACCTTTTATAAGCAACATTTTTCCCATTTAATCCATACAATAAAGGGAATAAAAGCACGGTAAGTCCATTGGGAGTAAAAAGTACCGGATATCTTCCGGGAGCGGGTTTCAAAGTTTTTTGTGAGTGTTCGAGTTTGAAGAATATTTCCTGTATGAGATCCTCAAAATCAATAGTTCGTTTCCCCCAATGCCTCTCAGCTGATACTTCGAGGATATCGCGCTCCCGCGTTTGGTTTACAGAGATATCAATACCGAAAGAAGAACGACTGTAGTGGGCATTGTCCCCTCTATGATTGGCTAGTTCTCTCTCTTCCCAGCTTGCCCTTACGCTTGCGGAAACAAGAGATTCAGGAAAGACATTGAGAACACGTTTTACAAGGAACTCTCCTATTTGCGACATTTCCTCCTCTTGCATATCTCTTACCTTTGGATCAAGCTGATCCTCCCAACCAAATGAGTTCTTGTAGGGAGGTATAGTAAAACCTGCTTCATGACCTTGTGAAGCCATGTGTGCTGTATGCTCGCAAATATTTTCGAGTTCTTCTAACTTGTTTGAGGCTCCAAATGCAGTCCTGCCGTTTTCATCAATAAAACGTACACCAAAGCCTTCCTCCTCCTTAATGTCAAAGCTTTTGAACTCGTTTGCTTCAAATTCTACCCTTTTTTCATCGATTCTTTGATGAAAAAGGTCTCCGGTAAAGCCGTTTTTTCCCAGTATCCTCTTGAACTCAGCCACTTTGCTGACCTCCTATTAAAACATCCCTTACCCTTACATGTGGACTGCCTGTAGAGGTCGGAAGGCCTGCCTGTTCACCCTTTCCACACCCTCCAAGTTGGTTCCAGTAAAAATCATCTGCCACCGCGTCTATCTTTTTCAAGGTTTCAAAGAGGTTGCCGCTCAGGATAACATTCTTTACCATTCCACCGATCTTTCCATTTTCGATTATGTATCCGTACGCAGCGGAAAATGTAAAAAGTTCCAGGGCAGTGTTGCCACCCAAGTAACGAACGGCATAGACACCTTTTTCTATATCCTTAAAAACCTCCTCCCGACTTGCAGATCCCGGAAGAATACCTGTATTGGTCATTCTTACAATGGGAGAATATTTATATGAAATTGCCCGCGCGTTACCTGTAAGCTCTTCATACATTTGAAAGGCAGTCTCCCTGGAATGCAATCGACCGCTAATGACGCCATCTTTAATGAGATATGTACGTTTTCCGGGTGTTCCCTCGTCATCACAGGGAGTTGATCCCCGAAGATCCGCTTCCGAACCATCATCTACCACATTGAGAAAACTTGCTGAGACTTCCTTTCCCAAAGCCATGATCTTCTGTAGATTCGGGTTACGATATAAAAAATCAGCCTCGCTCAGGTGTCCAAAAGCCTCGTGAATAAACACACCCGCAAGTATCGGATCTAAAATACAGTCAAATACTCCCCCTTCTATAGATGGAGCATCTAAAAGCTGCATTGATCTTTCTCTTACCTCTGAGGCTAATTCCTCCAACCCCTCAACTGTTTCGAAACCAGCCTTGCCGGCAGCTCCATCAAATGCAACTTCAATATTTTCCCCTCGCCTCGCTACTGCAGAAAAATGAAGCTGTATGTCAGGTATTTCACGGTAGACAAGGGCTCCTTCTGTCGTGGCTATGTGGCTTCCACGGAACATATCCCGGTATTCCACAGAAGAGTTGACTATCTCCTCATGTTTACCATTGAGAATATCCGCGTAACGAGACAACAAAGTAATTTTTTCCTTTATTGGTATTTCCCGAAAATCTCTTATCAATGAGGCAGGAAATACACCTTGTAATCCATCTCCATGAACAACCCCGCTGGAAGCATCAGGAAGCAGTTTCACTCCACGCAATACTTCTCTGACCTTCCCTTCAAGGTCAGACCATCCATTAAATGAGAAAAAACTCCAGCCGCTTTTTGGATGAAGGACCCTGATCGAACCTCCTAGTGCACTGTCTTCCCGCAACCGCTGAAGATCACCGTTTTGGAATCCAACGCTTGTAATTACTTCACGATCAAGGCGGATCTCCAGATACTCGCCTTCCTGGGGAATTTTTACCATTTTTTCCAGGGTTTCAAGAAGCATTTCTTCCATTATTCGCCTCCACCTTGTAAGAGCTCCAGTGGTATGTTATCCTCAATAATCGCAATTTCCGCTGTTGTTTTTAAATCCTCCACCAGTTTTTCGAAAATCTCCTGCTTCAGGCGAGATGAGAGACGTGCAATTATTTCTTCTCTCACATCTTCAATTTCTTTCAAACGAGCTTCTTCGTGATTTTCAACCCTAAATACATGAAAGCCGTATTCGCTCTTTATCACAGGACTTATTTCTCCTTCGGACAGATTGAAAACAACGTTTTCCATCTCTGGAGACAAATCACCTCGCCGGACGGTTCCCATGAATCCCCCTTGCGAAGCATCAGGAGCAATTGACATCTGTCTCGCAACTTCTTCAAAGTTTTCTCCGTGACTCAGCCTCCGAATCACTTCATCGGCTGCCTCTTCGCTCTCAACCATGATATGCCGAGCTTCAACTTTTTCCGCTTCTGTGTAGAGAGATGGGTTTGCCGTGTATTCGGCTTCGATGATTTCCTCACTCACCTCAACACGTTCCACCACCTCTCTGTCAATAAATTCCTGCACAAGAACCTGCCGTACAAGGTGCTCAATTTTTCTTTCAACGCAAGGTTCCCGGTGTAACCCACTTTCCCGGGCAGCTTGTTCTAAAAGATATTGACGAATCCATTGTTCTAAAAGATCCCGGAAGCCCCTGGGTAACTGTTTACGGTAACTCTCTGACATCGAGTCCCAAGTTTCACGTAATTCCTCCAGGTAGATCGGCTCACCATTAACTTCTGCAATCACGGTCAATTCCCTGTTTTCTTCTGCTCGGGCAAGAGGAAAAAGAAAGGCGAGAGCAATCACAATGCTCGTCCAGCAAACAAAAAAAACACATTTTCTGATACCTTTCACTGTTTTTCTCCTTTTTCAGCTTTTCCAGGGGAGGAATTTTCGTTCTCAAAAGACTCGGCTGCAAACGTTTCGTGTAGCTTGTTTTTCTCTTTCATGCTTTCATCTTTCCCTCCTTCCTCTACAAAGGTTAAGAGAAGGTTCAATTTTTCCTCCATTCTACGGATGCTATCATTGGTTTTTCTCAGTAGAGCGCCTGTATCTTTCATCCTTTCATTCAGAACCCAAAACAACAGTAACCCATAGAGAATTATAATCACAAGCAAAAGACCGAAAATCACCCCTAAGCCCCCCTCTGTATATAGATTTATAACAGGGTTGAACCGCTGGCAAGTTCAGAAATGTTTGAAAAGTAATCCCTTCCAATCTCGATCCCCACCAGGCAATTGCGGTGAATAACAAAACCCGGTGGGATTCGGCTTCCCTTTCCAACCAGATTCACTCCCCAATTCAACAGTTCAGGGCGAGAACTGTTTTTCGTATAATCATCTCCTACTCCCACAACAGCTTCTTTTCCAACTTCCACATTTTTATCCAATATACATGTATCAACCACCGCATTTCTTTTCACCACTGAATCATTAAAGATAATCGAATCTACCACCCTGGCTCCCTCTTCAACAACCACTCCAGGAAATATCACCGAATGAACTATTTCTCCTCTAACAAGAGCACCCTCTCCCACAATACTTGAATGAACCTTTGAACCTTTTCCAAGTAAGGCTGGCGGCTTGTGTGAACGATTCGTATATACCACCCATCCGGGATCATAGAGATTAAAGCGTGGTACCGGTTCAAGGAGGTGCATATTCGCTTCCCAATATGCCCTTAAAGTTCCAGCATCCCACCAACTGTCGTTAAAGAAATAACTGTGTATGCGGGCTTTGCCCAAGCCTTCCCTTACAACGTGTTGGACCAAATCATGTTTATCCTGTTCAGCATTTTCCCGTAATTTATCATGTAAATAGTCTAAACGAAAAACATATATCCCCATGAACACAATGTCTGAAGAGGGATGAGAAGGCTTTTCTTCGAAGGCAATGACTCTCCCTTGAGAATCGTTTTCCACTACCCCAAAACGGTGGGCTTCGTCTGGAGCCACCCTGGTCACAACAAGAGTTATATCAGCACTACTTTCACGATGATAGTCTACTAATGGTGAATAATCCATAAGGTAGGCGTGATCACCGGAGAGAACAAGCAGGTTGTCTACCTCTTTGCGTTCTATTATATTCCAGTTCTGAAACAGTGCATCTCCTGTTCCCCGATACCACCCCCCTACAGAACGACTCAAATAGGGCTGCAGTAATTCAACACCTCCTCTTTTCCGGTCAAGATCCCAAGGCCTACCTACTCCAATATGGTCGATAAGTGAACGAGGTTGATATTGGGTAAGAATGCCGACATCAAAAATACCTGAATTCACACAATTGCTGAGTGAAAAATCAATCAAACGGTAAAACCCACCGAAGGGAACCGCTGCTTTAGCCCGCTCTGCAGATATGATACTCAACCGATCTTCCTTGCCACCTGCTAATATCATCGCAAAGCGCACACTCATGCTTTTCCCCTCCTTCAGTCCTCGACAGGAAGACTTTCCCACAAAGTTCGGGCCGCTTCTTCAGGAATAACTGGATTGATGTAAAAATCAGTTCCCCACTCAAAACCTGCTACTTTTGTAACAACGGGAAGAATCTCTAAATGCCAGTGATAACTCTCCCGATGTGGAGATCCACCGCCTATCGGATAAGGTGCGACATGCAGCATGTAGTTGAAGGGAGGATTCCCGAGAGCGAGTTTTATGCCAAGCAGGATTTTTTTCAGAATATCAGCAAAAGAGCGCATGGTATTTTTATCAACTTTGGTAAAAAACGCTTCATGAGAAAGGGGGACAATCCATGTTTCATAAGGAAAACGAGGTGCGAAAGGTATAGTCGCAAGAAAAAACTGATTACGCGATACAATTCTTTTGCCACTCGAAATATCTTCCTGCAATGAACGACAGATGATGCATTCACCATTTTTCCGGTAAAATTCATCGGCTTCATGCAGTTCTTCCTGGACAAGCTTAGGAACAACAGGAACCGCTATAAGCTGGGAATGTGCATGTTGAATAGAAGCACCTGCCTGAGCTCCTTGGTTCTTGAATATAATACAGTAACGAAGGCGCTGGTCCGCCTGCAAATCTCTCATCCGTTCCTGATATGCATTGAGCACCATTTCTATTTCTTCGGTTTTGAGATCTGCTAAGTCAAGCTGGTGATCTGGTGTTTCGATTATGACTTCATGCGCACCGAGCCCTCCTGTCTTCTGATACATGCCGTTTGCAGAGAGGGAATAATATTCCTCTATTCGGAGTGCAGGAAATTTGTTCGGAACCACCCTCACCTTCCAACCCGGAGTATTGGGAGTGGAGCCGTTTCTGCCAGCGCTGTACACCTCTTGAGGGGTTGTTGATTCCATTCCCGAACAAAAAACACAAGGACCCGGTCTTCGGACTTCGAAAGGAGGTTCAAAATCATAAGGTTTGAGATTACGCTCAGTAGCCACGATTACCCACCGGCCGGTAACCGGGTTTTTCCTCAATTCCGACATAGATTTCTTCCTCCCTTTTGCTTCTTCAAAACGATTCTACCCGTCAAGGAATCCATGACATTCCCTCTTTCAGCCATTCAACTGCTTTTGTCAATAGAGAAATCGCATTATCTAAATCTTCAAGATCCACCACTTCTGAAGGAGTATGCATATAACGGTCAGGAATACCTATCAAAGCAGTTACTACACCACTGCGTGAAATTTGCATAGCATTCGCATCGGTACCCGTCGCTCGAGCTTCCGCCTGTACTTGATAAGGAATGCTATTTTTTTCCGCAATGTCTACCAGTGCTTCAAAAAACCGAGGGTTCACATTCGGCCCTCGTGCGAGTACGGGTCCTTCCCCAAGCGCAATGTCACCTGTCCTTCTCTTATCCACATCGGGACAATCAGAAGCAAAAGTTACATCAATTGCTATACCCAGGTGTGGATCTACTCCAAAAGAACTTGTTCGAGCTCCTCGAAGACCAATTTCTTCTTGAACTGTACTCACACCAAACAGTGCTACTTTCAAATGTTTCCGGTTTACCTCTCTCAAAACTTCTGCTA
>SKXZ01000014.1 GCA_007128145.1 Candidatus Nitricultor lacus
AAACCACTCAGGATCAAAAGCCACATCACCATCTAGATAATTTTGATAGATGTCGTAATAAACCGACATTGGAGTATCAGGATGGATAATCGATGTGTACACCCCGAGAGATCGAGTGAGATGTCCAACAACAGATCCATCCGGTCTTTTATACCTTATGGTGCATTGTGTAATTTCAGCGTTGACCTTATTTAAAGGCTGAAAAAGAAACTCTACGTTCCTCACGTTCACTCGCCACACTTTTCCATCAATATCTTTCACTTCATAAACACCCACCGCTCCAAGTTCTTCTCCAATAAAACCTTCGGTATTTGTTGAAGGGTTAGGAATGTTTGAGGATACAGCGATTTTTGCCGTTGGAAACATGGGGTTATCGGCAAACCACCTGCAGCCGGAAAATATGGTGAGAGTGATGAATAATGCTATTCCGAAAACTATGATTTTCCTCATTAAGTTGACCTCGCCAAAGAATTTCTCTTCTTCTCTTCTTCCCTTTTACCCTTTTACGCTTCCACCCTTCCACCTATCCTTAAAATTCAACCAGGTACGGAGTCAAAAAGATAATGAGCTCCGTCTCGCGGTGTGTTCTGCTTCTCAAGATGAACAGTTCCCCCAGGAAGGGAATTTCGCTCAAAATCGGAATCCGGCTGATATTTTCAATATCCTCACTTCGGATGAGTCCACCGATAACCAGTGTCTGTCCACTTGACAGCCGGGCGGTGGTATCGGCGGTCTTGGTGCTGGTCTGTGGGTCTTTGTAGGTGAGGCCACCCAGTACGTATTCCCGCTCGGTGAAGGTACTGACATTCGGAACAGCATGTACCAGGATTTGACCCTCGGGAGTAAGCGAAGGAGTAACATCCAGGCTCACACCTACTTCGATGAAACGAAGTTCGTAAACAGTCCCCTCATCAGTGATGATAGGCTGGCGGTAGGGCACTTCATCCCCAACGCTGATTCGAGCCGGCTTCCCGCTTAAAGTCAAAATACGGGGATTCCCCACCAATCGTGCGAGGTTATCTCGTTCTAAAGCGGTGATTTTCATCTCGATGGTATCCTGCCGCTCCATGAGACCCCCCAGTGACAACTCACCAAAGGTTATTTCTCCTTCTCTGCCCCCCACAAACCAACTTACCCCCAGGTCTTTGGTTTTCTCCCGATTGATCTCCACTAATTTCGCATCGACCATGATCTGCGGAAGCCGCCGGTCTACACCCGCGATGAGCTCTCCTACCGCATCCAATTCTTCCTCGGTACCTCTGGCGATGATGGTCTTCTGAAAGAAATCATAGCGTACCCGGTCTTCCTCGGGGATAATGAGCCGTACGAGTTCAGTGATCCGTTCGAGTTGCTCCGGTTCCCGGTAGAGATTATTATCAAGGGGAAAGATACGGGTTTCCAAGGCAACGTCGATATCCGCAAGCACCGCCGAGGCTTGTTCAAGCTCATCTCTTCGGCCCCTCACGTAGACGCTTCGGGTGGTGTGGTCCGTAGATATTCTTTCACTGGGAAGAAAAAGTGAAAGCGCCTGTTTGGCCACTTCCGGTTCGATATAACGCAAGGGAAAACGCTTGGATTCGAGAAGCCCGAAATTTCTTTCCAATTGTTCCCGCTCACCAATAATGATATTGTTAGCAAGTTTCACCATTCCTAAACCACGCACCTGTAAAATATACCCCAGTGCCTGGTCGAAGGTTAAATCCTCAAAAGAGAGGGTGATGTTCCCGGTTACGGAATCGTCCAACACAACATTCACTCCCGCGGCCTTTGCAAGTGCCAACAATACGTCCCGCACCTCTGTATTGCGAAAATCAAAAGAAAAGAGCGGCTCCCGCGGCTGCACAGCGGCAAACGGTCCCTCGATGACAACGCTGAGAAGCTGGCCCCCGGCTTCGTCGAACACAACGTAGTCAACTCTCTCCCGTAATTCCATGAAAATTCGCAGGTATCCATCCTGCTGGCGGAAAATTACGGTGTTCAGTGGCCCGATGTTCATGGGGCGTTCTGGATAGTCAAGCGCATTGACCGCACCCTCAACGTCTATTGCGATACGGTAGGGGTCGGGAGAGACATCTTTCCATTGTACAGACCCATCAAACTTGAATGTCAGCTTGATTTCTTCTTGATCCGCACGGTGGTAAAAGTGGGTAAGCGATAGAGCAAAGGCGGGGGTTACCCCGCACAGGAGAAAGAATAAAACACACATAAGCAGGAAGGAAACGGTTATTCTTCGAAAGGTAATGAATATTCCCTCCCATCGTATTCGACAAGCAACATATTATCCTCTACTTTAACTAAATTCGGTCCAGATGGCAAGTGCCTGTCTGAAGTTAAAATGTGAACGTGACCGTCTACATTTAAAACCACGGCCTGGCGGTTTTCAGACATCACCAATCCTTGCACGTTAAGCTCCGGCTCCGGTTCAGGAGGTGGTTGTTCCGGGGAAGGTTCAGGGGGAGAAGGCTCGACTGGATCAGGTGGAACAAATGCCGTAACCACCGTTTCCTCCTCGATCACCACCGGATCAATATTCACCGACGCCCTGAACAGGTTTCGGGTAGCCAGGAGGTCACTTTCCAGATACACGGAAGGGGTGACTCCTTCCGGAGGAGACTCAGGTTCAATGGAAACCTGGAGTCCCTCCGTTCTTGCGGGTACCGGTGTATGTTCATACACTGGTTCTGGTGTCACCACTGTTTCAGCTATACCGATACTGAAAAACATCACGACACCAAGCGCTACAGCTAATGCGATCTCTAAAGGGAATTCTCCTGATCTCACGGGGTCCCCCCCCCGGTCAAGATATAGGTTGAAAGATCAAGGTCTACTCGAAAACCCCCCTCCTGCTCCGGCTGAAAAGTGAACCTTTTCGACTGTATAAGACGGTCCGCCCGGCGCAGGTTGTTGAGAAAAAGAAGCATACTGTGATAGGTGGTGCGCAGGCTTGCTGAGAAAGGAACCTCGCTGTAGGTTTCATGTTCTTCGATAGGCCGCGGAACAAAAGATTGAATGCCGACTCCCGACAGGAAGGCGGCATCTTCGATGGTGATAAGAAGGTCGGGGATTTCCCGCTCATCGGGAAGCCTTCCTTCCAAAAGCCGTGCTGTATCGTGCAGAGCCGAAAGCCTCAGTTCGAGTTCATCGATTTCTTGAACTCTGCGGCGAAGAACAATTATTTCCCGCTCCAATTCTTCACGTTGTGCATTTAAAAGGTTGAGTTCATCCCCCAGGGGTTCAAGAACGAAAAAAAGAAAAAGAAACAGTCCTCCAGCCCAGATCAAGAGAATGATAGGCCAACGTTTTTGAGGTTTCATCGATCTCTCAACTCCAGTGTAAGAGTGAACGAAAAAAGCCCTTCCTGTAATGTGAGTGACTGAAATTCAGCACTTCGAAAAAAATCCCTTTCCCGGGAAAGAGCATCGATAAACTGGGCGATGCTGAAAATACTGCGTGAAGAGCCGGAAAAACTCAAACGTTCGAGGGTGAAAGAAGCCTGTTCCAGGTACAGGTCTCCGGGCATGCTTTCACCTATGGCATCGACCATCAATAACCAGTCAGGCTCTCCCAGGACAAGGTCTTCCAAAATATCCACCCTTGTTTCGATTTCACCGATACGGCGCTCAAGGTCCCTTCGATACCTTTCCTGTTCACGTAAATAGTCAAGCTCCAGGTTCAAAGATGCTATGGTGGCTTGGACAAAATCAATCCGGAAGTTCACTAAGGCATAGGCAAAACCATACAGCACGGTAAAACCCAGGAGGAGGGCGACGAAAAAGAGACGTACCCAGTTGGGTGTCCGCTTCACCCGGTAACGGGATGGTAACAGGTTCAGCCTGACCCGGTAGGAATGCTTCAGCTCCATAATGACGCCCCCATGGCGGCCAAGTACAGCTCAAAATGAAATTGTTCTCCCCCATCGGTGATTTTAGTTTTCAAGTCACGGAAAGTGATGGACAACGATGATTCCAAGCCCGAACGCAGCAAGAGTATGCGAGACCCTCCTCCCAGTAAATAACTGTTAGCCAAGGCTTCAGCACCGAATGTCGTCTGGAAATAGGTAAAAGAGCGCTTGATCTCCGCGTGCAAATCGGGGATTGTCTCAGACAGCGCTTCCTCGAGTTGGTGGGGAACATCGGTAAAACGGGTCCCTCGCTGTATGAGCTCCATAATCTCGGCGGGAAGAAGGTTTCCCCTATCCCGCAGGTGATCCCACACCCTTGAAAGCCCCCAGGTAAGGTAGCGGGAAAAGGCCAGCCTGCCTTTCTCAAAATACAGGATAGAGCTTTTAAGGTACCCTACCTCCACCAGCACAAATCCTCCCTGCTTACCCAAATCAGGGTGAAGACCCAAAAATCCCTTGAGAAGGCAAATTATGTGAGGTTCCACCGCCTCAATTCTTATCCCGGCATCCTGGAAAAGTTCTAAATAACCTGATACAGCAACCGAAGGCGAAGCGGAAAAAAGAATTTCTACGTTTCCATCCTGCCGGTTTAGAATTTCCCAGCCTACCTGAAACTGGTCTTCACCGGTTATAATCGATCCGGCTTCCCAGCGTAAAGCATTCTCCATTTCAGCTTCTGACATCTCGGGGATGGTAATGTTCTGCACTACTATCTGGGGGTGATAGAAGGATAAACATACTTCACGAGGGAGGCGTTCCTTTTTCCAATACTCTTTGAGTTCCTCGGTCAGTTCACCCCTTTTCCGTACTTCCCCTCCGGCGAATGCCTCTGCCGGAAGGATAAAGTCACCTGTCTTGACGATTTCGAAGGTATCTTCTTTCTTTTTTCTGGTCAGGCAATATTTCAGGGAATACGAACCAAGATCAACTCCGAGCATGCTCTTCCCCTTACTCGTAAATGGTGGTCTTTTTTTTATTCCTCATATTGTAACAGAGACATTGCTTTTGTGTAACACACTTTACCTGGTATACGGAATATTGGATAGGCTCCGTAGCCCAACCACCGTTACAGAATCATCATCCTGAGTAAATATTGCTTCCATTAGAACACGTTCACCTATCTTTACTGTAATCATTTCCTCCCCATGGTCAATGCTAAAGACTGCATTCGGCGAAAAGCTCGAAGGGTGTGTGGTATCAGGGGCACATGGTTTGCCATCCTGAAGAAAGGAGACTGCCTCCCACAGGACAGCTTCCGCCTGGTATTGAAGACTGATCCGCTCGGTCAAAGCATGGTGTATGCGCCTGTGAGCAAGGGTATCCTGCATGAGAGCTCCCATGGTCAGGAGGAAAAAACCCGACGCGATAACGAGGGCGATCTCTGCTCCGCCCCTCTCTTTAGTCCCAGGCACAGAGGGGAAGGGCGGTGAAGCTGTGAATCTTTGTTTTTCCGTTGTTCGCAAACCCCAGCGTGACCACCACCTGCTTTTTCCCATCTTCATCCTCGACAATTTCAAAGTGTGTCATATCTTCTGCTAACCCTTCTGCAATGGGATTCGAGGCTCCACGATGTCGAACTAAAAGGCTCCTCCCACGTGGATAAATCGTTATTTCGTTCCCGAACATATCCAGGCTCAACCGTTTTCCGTCAGGTGAAACGTGTGGAGTACGCCCTGTTTTCACCAGGTGCAATACCTCGGTGACAGCGACAAGTTCATGTTCGCGTTTTTCCATGGAATCACTTATTTCACCGTATGACCGGGTGTGACTTATAAGAAAGCCGAAAAGCCCGGATACCAGAAGACCAAAAAGTGAAACAGATACCACCGCTTCAATCATGCTCGCTCCCCGAGTCCCCTTCCCTGTAGGGTGAAAGGGTCTCAAGGGTGAAGACCTCTCTCCCGTTTCCTGTAAAGACCGTGACTTTGAAGCGAAGAAGGTCCTCCCCGAATTTCTCCCCATAAACCACGACCTCCAATCCCTTTTCCGGCAGGGAATATACGGTTTCTTCCTGGTACGTTCCCCTGCCCTTCAATCGTTCCATGTGATCTACTCCGGCGACAACCGCACGTGACAGCACAGCTGATCCCGCCTCTGTCCGTATGGCCAGTTCTCTCCCCTGCCACAGGTACAGCACGAGAACGGAAAAAGAAAGCCCCGCAAAAATTACCCCGAGAAGTGTAAAGCCATTTTCTCTACTGAGGCGGTGTTTCACTGATCCTCACCCGGGCGGTAACAGGAGTGATGATGCAATACAGGTATCGGTCCTGAGAGCTGAGCGTCACCGTCCCTCCCCGGTCCGGCGTGCCGGAAGAAAAAAAATGAAGGCGGTTTGCCGGGAAATTCGTCCCGACTATGCGCACACCAGTGGGGAGATAATGGATCCTCGTAGGCTCACTTCCCCGTCGCAGGAGCACCCGGTTGTTCGTTCTGTCGAAAGTGACGCGTACGAGATCTCCGGAATTCAATGCTTCGATACGCGCACTGCGCATTAAGGATGCGATACCACGCGCCCCGCTTCGTAAAAGCAGCATCTGGCGCAAGCTCCCGAGAGCCGGAAAGGAGAATGCGAGCATGAAAGAGATGACGGATATGACAATAATGAGCTCGAGAAGCGTCATCCCGTAGTTATGTCGAAATATTTTTCCCTGGAATGCCTGTTGTGTTTGCGCGTGCGACCATTTCCCCATTTCTGCCACGATGAATACTCCCCTTGAAATCCGTGAGTCGTGAATCGTGAATCGTGAGTCGTTAGAAAATACGAATACGAAAACTCAACCGCTTTTTGCCTGAAATATCAATGTATATCAAAGAGAATACGTCATTGCGAGCCGAGTCGCTATACGAGGCGTGGCACTCTATGCCTGTA
>SKXZ01000095.1 GCA_007128145.1 Candidatus Nitricultor lacus
ATAACCAACCTCCATGTGAAGACTCGGATATCATAATTCACTTATATAGATAATCTGAGCCTTGTTTATACTTTAGTTTATAACATTAAACTGTTTTGTCAACAAACCATTTTTTCAGTGCGTGATTGAATTTATTCTTTTAAAATGATACTTATGAGATCAAAAAATATTGGTAATTAAGAAATATTGCTTAATCCCTTCATAGATACAATCTATCCTTAAAAGGAAAAGCAGGAGGCATATCCCTGATACTCAACCTGCTTATTGGGAAATATATAATATTTTCGGAAAGAGAAGTTGGTATCGGGAACACCCGGGATTATTAATTTTTTCAAAAATTGAATTGTGACAAAGATCCTTTATGGTGTTTCAGGGAAGAAATGTCAATTGGGTTTTGAAGGGGTTTTGAAATTTTTCTTCTGTAAAGGCAGGTGAATGGGCAAACGGGGAAGGGGATTACACTCATGAGCCGTGAATCGTAACTCCTCAAGGCATTTTTTGCTTTCCACTATTCACGATTCACTATTCCCCGCTCACTGCCCGCAGGGCACAGGCTTGTCCTCAACCTTCAACCGCTTTTCATTGCCTACCGCGTTGGCACAGCGCCTCCTCTTCGCATTGACGTCATTTCCATTTCCCCGCTTCCCCGCCTCATCTTCCCCATTTCCCCTGCCTTTAAAAATCGCTGAGTTCCGGCTTACTGCTTGTCGGAATGCATGGAACCTTTCCTTGCGCTTGGCTTTTCCATCTCAGATTTTGCTGTCTTTTGATACCCTTCATGGATAAAAACATGGACAAAAATTTACTCATGAGATACAAAGATTATCAGAGCCACAAAAACTGAATCTTTTGTCATTACTATGAAAAAGGCTGATTGTTTTCACTACGGCTTTCACGCCATCAGGTAAAAAAGAAGGAAAGGAAAGTGCCTGTGAGTAAGAAAAAACTCTGGTTTCTTTTATTCGCTTCACTTCTCTTGCTAATCATCGGATATTACACCGTAGAAGTGGTGATTGCCCGTATGCACACAGCTACCATTGCGTCGGCCTTACTATCCGAAGCAACGATACAAAAAGATGATTTGACGTCCCGGCAGCTGGACATTCTCATCAAAGTACAAGATCCTAATTTTTATTTTCACAAGGGAGTTGAATTCCGTACGGCCGGTACCGGCTGGACGGGGATAACGCAGAGCCTGGCAAAAACATTCTATTTTCGAAATTTCAACCAGGGTATAGCCAAGGTCAAGCAAACCCTGTGTGCCCGATTTGCGCTTGATCCACTTGTCCCCAAGGATGACCAGATTACCATTTTCATTAATTCGATATACTTCGGCAACGGACAATATGGTCTTGATAATGCGGCGCAATACTACTTCTCGAAAGAAGTTGGTGAACTCGCAGAAGACGAATATATCTCTCTGATAGCGTCCCTTATCTCACCAACGAGTTTGAATATAAAGGACAATCCAACAGAAAACCTACAGAGAGTGAACAGGATAAAAAAGATGCTTTCGGGTGCCTACATTCCGAAGAACCTGCTTGATATTGAATATTCTGGTGCTCTTGATGTTGATGAGCTATATTAAGGCAAATACACTCTCGCCTGTTAAAGCCGCTGGATTCCCTTTTTTCAGAACTTCAAATCAGAAATCAGCAATCTTAAATCATAAATGAATACTCCCTTCCCCGTCTCACTTCTTACGTCTCACGTCTCACCGCCCGCAGGGCACTGGCCTTCCCCCGCCTTTACATTCCATATACTCGAACCGCGGCTTGAGCACATTATAAAACTGTGACATAATTTATTTATTGGATTGGGAAACGATCAAAGCCTGGGATACACATCACTACACGCCTTCTCACAGAATCCTGAGTCGAAAGGGGGCAGTTGAAATGCCCGAAGCTCAATATTTGAGTAGGGATGATTTGGAGTACCTGATAGAGCAGAAAATTTTGGAATTACTTGGAGATCCTGATTCTGGACTTGAGTTGAGAAACGATTTCAAAAAAAAGCTGAAAGACCGCCTGAGAAAACCATCGAAGAAGATTCCTCATGAAGAGGTGTTGAAAATATTTGAACAAGATTGAATGGTCAGAAGGAGCGGTGAGAGATTTAAGAAAAATCGATAGCCAAATAGCACGAAAGATTCTCAAGAAACTCAGCTGGTTGTCGAACAATCTCGAAGCCATTGTTCCTGAGCCATTAAGTGGGGATTTTAAGAGAGCCTATAAACTTAGGGTGGGTGACTGGCGGGTCATTTACTCAATTGAAGGTAATGTTGTGATAATACAAAGTGTCGGCCATCGAAGAGAGATCTACCAGCAATAGATTTAAACGGTGCCTACCCAAGTTGCCTGGATGTGTAGATGGGCCTTCCACTACTCCCCACTCCCTATTCCCTGCCCTTACAGCCCGTCTTTGCGAGCTGAGCCGGTGAGCGAGGCGTGGCAATCTATGCCTTTTCCTCAGAAAGCGGGTTTCCGCCCGCAGGGCATTCCCCCTTGAAAGGCAGTGAGAAGTAAGAAGTGAGTGGCCAGTGAGGCGTAAGACGTATAAAAACAATTCTTCACTGCGCCCTTCCTCAATTCTTCCAATTCTTACCCCGACTCACGATTCACGACTCACGTCTCACCGCCCGCAGGGCGCTGGCCCGAAGGGCACTGGCCTGCCCCTGATTTTATTTGACATTGTATATACAGTGTCTTAGTATATGTACACACAACATCAGCAGAAGAAAGAGACTCTCGTATATTTCCTGATCAATGCATATTATCTGGGATGAAGAAAAAAACCACTGGCTTCAGCTGTATCGATCGATTTCACTCGAGGAAATTGCCGATATGCTTATCAACGGCCAATATTTGGATATCCTTGAGAATCCTTCCCGGGATAACCAGCTCTATTTCGTCTTGCCCATCCATGAGTATACCTGGGTGGTTCCATTTTTGGTTGATGCAGAAAACAGGATAATTCTGAAAACAGCTTTCCCCAGCCGAAAGCTTCACAAAAAATACGGAGGGAATCATGAATAAACGAACATTGAATCAAGAAGAAAGAGAAATTGAACGCAATGCCGATGCATTGCAACCCGCAGGGGAAGAAAAGAAAAGACGGATCAGAAAAATCCTCGAAGGAGCAAAAAAAGGTCAGACGATCAGCCTGAGAATATCCTCAGAAGACCTTGTAAAAATCAAGGAACATGCGATGCGGGAAGGTATTCCCTATCAGACACTTATCAATTCTGTATTGCATAAATATGTGACTCATCAATTGTTCGATAAAAACGAGACGATCAAAACAATAAGGATGTTACAGGAAAGCGAGAGCTTATAAATTCTGCCCCAAGACCCTGATTCAGGAATCAGTATTCAGAACTCAGAATGGGAACCAGATAATTACCTTGGGTAAAAAAGTCACTGGATTCCGGCTTACTTCATGCCGGAATGACGAGATTCAAAAACCCTTCATTGCGAGCCGAGCCGATGAGCGAGGCGTGGCAATCTATGCTTTTGACTCGGAATGCGGGCCTCCGCCCTGCCTTACCCCGACTCACTACTTACGGCTCACGACTCACTGCCTTTTATCCTTCCCCTGCATTGGTACATTGTGCCATAGACACTTCACACTTTTTTCGTTCGTAACTTCTCCCTTCTGGCTGCGCTCAGTTGCCGCTCATCGGAGGAGATAAAAAGCTCTGCTTCCCACTGAAGCGCACAAGCGATGTGTAATGTATCCATAGCTCGCACTGCGTTGGTTTCCAATACTCGAATTGCATCAGCGACTACGGCGGGGACCAGATTAACAATCGTGGCATCGACTACCTCGGCTGACAAGCGGGATTTGACCTTCCGGTACTGATTCCGTGACAGGAAATCTTCGCGAACGAGACGATTCAGTGCAGAAATGATCTCAGGAACACAGATGACGGACAAGGCAAGTGCAGTAGCTTCCCCGCAAAGCTGTTCGACTGTGTCGCTCCCCTCTTCCTCAATGTAGCGCTTGGCGAAAGCGGACGTGTCAAAGAACATCTTCATCCGCACGCTCTTTCTGGATTGCGGCCGACACACTCACTCCTTTAGCCGACATACGCAAGGCCGGCTGCTTCCACGACGGTAAACTGACTGATGAAGTGACTGGAGACACCTCTGCAATGGGCGTGCCATGCCGAAGGATAAGAAACACTTCTCCATGCTCCACATCGGTGAAGAATTCCGATGCATTCTTGCGGAATTCCGTGAATGTCACCGTCTTCATGTGTCACCTCCCTCATTATGTACAATAGTGTACATTATAGTGTACATAAAGTCAAGGGTCCGAATTGCATCATCTAAAATCTTGATGAACACAATAGTTGCCTCAAATAAAAATCATGCTATCCATCATCTTCCCTCCAGGCGATTATTCTTCAGACCGGAGGGAACAAAATAGAGCTGTCAATGCATACCAAGGGAGAAAACGTCAAGAACATCGTACCGGAGTACCGAAAACCACCAGGGAAAGCGTTACAACGAACTGTGGTCTTCCAGGAGGTAATAGGCCACCGACAGAATTAGCCGGTAGGTGTCCGGGAACGAGCTCTTCAAATCGGCGGTGATGCCCAGCTCTTCGCGTGAGACGCATGCGCATACGTTATCCCGGTAGATGTATTGGTCTGACAGACAATGGTTGGCATGGGTGTGGATGCTCCGCATTCCGGAATTTCGTTACACTATCATAAAAAGTAACGAGGATGAACGCAAGAGAAAATAACTAATATTATTGTAAATACAGCAATATCGAGAGGTTCAGGCATAAAACACCGTTATACAAAGCGGGATTGCAGGCTA
This sequence comes from Candidatus Nitricultor lacus, assembly GCA_007128145.1. Classification (GTDB taxonomy): domain Bacteria; phylum Atribacterota; class Atribacteria; order Atribacterales; family Atribacteraceae; genus Nitricultor; species Nitricultor lacus. Next base: position 4,830 of record SKXZ01000095.1, read on the forward strand.
ATACTCTGGTCTCCTGTCGAAAAAAAGCCGAAACAGCTCTATGTTCACCTCACCTTTTGAAATGGTACAGATCCTACCGCATAAGGATTTATAATCATCAAGTCTTTGCAAAAAAGAACCGTGATCTCCCTCCAACTCTCTTCTCCATCCCTGCTGATATGTTGGATTTTTCCATGATATTCAGTATGACCATAGTCCCCCCTGTCGGCAGGTCTGGAGGATGTAAGGATTAGATACGTGTCGCCGACTCTGCGGGTTCCCCAGTTTGTAGGAAGAGCGGTTATAATTCCATACACTGTGTGGTTTGTTGCAATTTCAATTTCTAAATAACCCCTCTCTGCATGGCAATCCCGATATCTGCCGCTGATTGCTTGCTTCAAGCACCTCTCTAAATAGATTGTAAATGAGAATATGCGTAGAAGAATGCGTGAAAAGCTCTTGCAAAGGGCACCTTTGTTTTACTGTATCTGTTATGGTATAGTAGCAGACAATCAATCCAATCGATTCTGCCAAGGTATCATGTCGCATAAATATCACTGCACATTGTATACAACTGTATGCATTCCGGATACCCAAAATACCAGCACATCTGAAGGAAATCATGTTTGGTAATCGGAATCCCTGTGCTTTCTGCGTGTTCACCTCGCTGTCTCTCTTTCTCTCTGTCTGCGGCGTACATTCTCCTGTCCTTCCTACATTAGCGGGATACACAAGGTATGGCCGGTGCAGGAATGTATATAAAGTCGGATCCCACCCCGGAAAAAACATGAAAGGGCAACATAATGCAGAATAAAAAGAGGTATATTGTCTACTGGTTCATGATTTTGGGAATTTTCCTTCTCGCTGGATGCAAACCTTCCCCCACTCCACCAACCATTCAGGTCGCCCCACCCACAGCACACCCCGAAGGCGGTCCCGACATCGACCACCCCGTGCCGGTCCCCCTCGGTACCCGGGTTACCCTGCACACCGACACTCCCGGAGCCACCATTTACTTCACCACGGATGGGACCGATCCATCGCCCACCCGCTCCGGTGCCACCTCCCGGTATGAAGAGCCTCTTCCCATCCGGAAGATGAAACCCACCGTGGTCCGGGCTATCGCGGTCAAGGAGGGGATGAAAGCAAGCGAGGTTATGACCGCGGTGTATCGGGGAAGATGGACTCCCCCTCCTACCCCTCAATACATCATTACCGTCAGCACCAATCCAACAAAGGGCGGCACGGTCAGCGGTGGGGGGACCTTCACCCAAGGAACCGAAAGAACCGTTACAGCACAGGCCAACACATGTTACAAATTCATCAACTGGATCGAAGAGGGGGAAGTGGTAAGCGACCAGGCTCAATATACCTTCACGGTGGAGAAAGATCGGGCCCTGGTGGCCAATTTCGAAGAGGTCAGGGAACAGGTACACAATGTAACCCAGGACACTTTCCACGGCGAAATCCAGGAGGCCATTGATGATGCAGACCCTGGGGACGAGATCGTGGTCTGTCCGGGGACCTACAATGAGTGCATTGTCCTTGACAACAAAAATATCACCCTGCGCAGTACCGATCCTGATAATCCTGGTGAAACAGTCATAAACGGTGGCGACGACGGTCCGGTGGTGACCTTTACCATGGGTGATGCATCAACCCTGCGGGGCTTCTTCATCAACGGCAACACGACCAACTCCGATGGCGGCGGGATTTATGTCGGAGGGGGTAGCAACCCCGTAATTACCGGCAACGAAATCACCGGCAACACGACAAGAGGCTCTAGCGGCGGTGGCGGGATTTATGTCGGAGGGGGTAGCAACCCAGAAATCACCGGCAACGAAATCACCGGCAACACGACTTCTGGTTTTGGCGGCGGGATCTATGTTTGGGTCAGCGAACCCACCATCGCCGGCAACGAAATCACCGGCAACACGGCCACCAGCGGCGGC
>SKXZ01000135.1 GCA_007128145.1 Candidatus Nitricultor lacus
ATATTGGATAGTCACGGTAAAATTATCGACATTGTCAATAATTATATCCGCATGAGCTTTGATTTCGGTCCAACTCTCCTTTCGTGGCTCGAAAAGGCACGCCCAGAAATTTACCGTGCCATCCTTGCTGCAGATCGTCTCAGTAAAGATCGTTTTTCCGGTCATGGAGCCGCATTGGCTCAAGTATATAACCACATCATCATGCCCTTGGCTTCGAGCCGAGACAAACGCACCCAGGTACACTGGGGGATTCGTGATTTTATACATAGGTTTTCCCGCTTTCCTGAAGGAATGTGGTTGGCGGAGACTGCTGTTGATCTGGAATCTCTTGATATTATGGCCGAGGCGGGTATACGTTTTACCGTACTTGCTCCCCATCAGGCCGGCTGCATGAGACGAATTGGCGAGAAAAGCTGGATTGATACAAATGGAACGAAAATAGACCCCAAAAAGCCCTATCTATGTCGTCTCCCCTCAGGACGTTCAATCGCAATCTTTTTTTATGACGGACCTGTTTCAAGAGAGATCGGTTTTGGGGATTTACTGAAGAGCGGGGATGTATTTGCTGATCGCCTCACGGGATTGTTTACTCACGGTAGAGAAGATGAACTCGTGCACGTGGCGACTGACGGAGAAACATACGGCCATCATCGCCGTTTTGGCGACATGGCTTTGGCGTATTGTTTACGCAAGATAGAGCAACAAGGGCTGGCCACCATAACTGTTTATGGTGAATACCTGGAAAAACATCCTCCTCTTCATGAAGTGCAAATAATTGAAAATACATCCTGGAGTTGCGTTCATGGCGTGGAAAGATGGAGAGAAAACTGCGGCTGTCAAACGGGGACTCATCCCGATTGGCAGCAACACTGGCGTAAGCCATTACGGGAGTCTCTCGATATTTTGCGGAATAGATTGGCAGATTTCTATCAAAAAGAGATATCAGCGTTTGTCAAAGACCCATGGAAGACCAGGGACGAATATATTGATGTAGTACTCGACCGCAGTAAAGAGAACGTGCGCTCGTTTTTTGGGCGTATGGGGAAAAGACAGTTTAATGAAGAAGAAACCCAACAAGCCCTGAAATTCTTGGAAATGCAAAGGTACGCCATGTTCATGTTTACCAGTTGTGGATGGTTTTTTGATGATGTCTCCGGCATCGAATCGATACAGAACCTTAAGTTTGCGGCTCGGGCATTGCAATTGGTAGATGAAGATGTGCGCTATGGTATGGAAAAGGATTTTATTGATGGGATTTCCCGTGTTACCTCCAACCTTCCGGATATGGAAAATGGAAAACGTATCTGGGAGGAGCAGGTCATTCCTTCCGTGATTGATCTTTTAAGGGTCGGTGCACATTACGCGGTGTATTCACTGTTCGAGGAAACGGAACGTAATGGGAAAATTTACTGTTACAACGTGAAAAACCTTGAGCATAAGAAAATTGAAAAGGGAAGGGAAAGCCTTGTAGTAGGGAGAGTACACATTCTGTCAGAAATTACCTGGGAAAAAGAAACGGTGTGTTATGCAGGACTGCATTTTGGAGGCCACAATTTGTTGGGAGGAGTACACGGGTTCCGCAGTCATAATTCTTCTGCGTCACTGGAGGGTGATATTGAATCAGCCTTCCAAAAAGCTGACATTTCCCAGGCGATACGGATTCTTGATGAACACTTTGGTACACACAGTTATTCTCTCTGGCACCTCTTTCGGGATGAACAACGTGAAGTGCTCAACCGGATTCTTTTTGCCACGCTTTCGAGTATCGAGGGTACGTACAGGCAAATATTTGAAGATAATTATTCACTCATGTTGATAATGAAGGAACTCAAAGTTCCTTTCCCGAAAGCGCTGGCTACCACAGCCGAATTTATTTTAAACAGGGATCTTTTGGAATCATTGAAGGACGATGAAATTGATAGCGATAAACTTGCTTGGATTTTGGAGGAGATTCAGAAATGGTCTTTTCAACTTGATCGCGTAACCTCAGGATATGAAGCATCTCGTAAAGTCGAAAGATTGGTACAAAAAGTGATACAAAACCCTACTCATACTGAATTGGTACATAATGTAGAGAAGTACCTTGGGCTGCTCGTATTGCTCCCCCTTCAGCTTGACCTGTGGCGATCACAAAATATTTTTTTTAACAGTCGTGCTGTTTTTCAAAAAATCATGGAAAGAGAAAAAGGAGGAGATACGCACTTTAGGTCTTTGTCAAAGCACTACCAACGTATTGCCGAATTGCTTCACATCAGGCTTCTCAATGAGTAATTCCAAAATTATTACAGAGTAGGGCTTGAATGATCGTGGTGCTTTGTGGTAGAAATTTCTCTATCAATTGAAACAATTATAAGCGGGCGCAGAAGCTTGCTTATTCCCCTCAATGGAGAGGAGAGCGTTCTGTCTCAATGGCGAGGCGGTAAATTCCCAACGTAAGGGTACACACCTTTATACAAAGGAGCCGCCCAGCAACATACGTTGCGGCATCAAATATGTTAAATGCAGTTGAGGGTTTGGGTATTTTTTCCATTACTCACGACTCCCTACTCACTGCATTTACAGGGGAGGTACCGCAGTTGGAAGAATTGAATGTTTTTGCCATGGCACAGAGACAGTTTGATGAAAGCGCCCGTATACTCGAGCTCGACAATTCGATCCGCGGTGTGTTACGTGTTCCGAAAAGGGAAATTGTGGTAAATATCCCTGTACGGATGGATGATGGCACTCTTAGAATATTTCTGGGTTTCAGGGTACAATACAATGACGCAAAGGGCCCAACTAAGGGAGGTATTCGTTTTCACCCCCTTGAAACTATAGATACGGTGAGGGCTCTTGCCGCATGGATGACCTGGAAATGCGCAGTGGTGGATATCCCGCTTGGAGGAGCCAAGGGGGGAATTATTTGTGATCCCAAGGTGCTTTCTCAGGGAGAGTTGGAACGCTTGAGCCGCGGTTATGTCCAGGCCGTTTGGCCCCTCATCGGTCCGGAAAAAGATATTCCCGCACCGGATGTGTACACCAACCCTCAGATAATGGCCTGGATGATGGATGAGTATTCCCGTCTTTCAGGAATGAACCAGTTTGGGGTTATCACTGGAAAACCTCTTCAGGTAGGAGGAACCAAGGGCAGAATCGACGCTACCGCCCGGGGAGGAATGTTTGCCTTGCGGGAAGCAGCGGAGGTGTTGGGATTGGAACTCGAAAAAGCCACCGTTGCCGTCCAGGGTTTTGGAAACGCAGGGTATTACGCTGCACACCTGTGTAGGGATATGTTCGGGTCCCGCATAGTGGCAGTCAGTGATTCAGGTGGTGGAGCCTATAACAAAGAAGGGCTCCTTCCGGAAGCACTGTATGAATACAAAGCAAAATCTGCTACCGTTTCAGGTTTTCCTGAGTGCAGGCAGATTAGCAACGAGGAACTTTTAGAGTTAGACGTGGATGTGCTTATACCGGCGGCCCTGGAAAATGTTATTAACGAGGAAAACTCCTGCCGAATCAACGCCAGGATTGTAGCGGAATTGGCCAACGGCCCGACAACACCGGAGGCTGACTCTGTTCTTCATGAAAGAGGTGTGCATGTTATCCCTGATTTCCTTTGTAACGCCGGAGGGGTAACAGTGTCGTATTTCGAAATGGTTCAAAACTTTTCCATGTATTATTGGGAAGAGGAAGAGATAAACCTGCAATTAGACAAGAAAATGACCGCTGCATACCACTCAGTGTATAATGCCTCACGGGAGATGGGAATACATATGCGCCATGCGGCATATGTCGTATCTGTGAAGCGCGTTATTGAAGCTATGAAGCTACGAGGGTGGATTTGAAGGGACAATCTTTTCCCTGGAAAACCTTGTAATATAAAAAAAGTTCAGGGTGTGAGACGTGGATAGGAGCACGATGTCACGGGAGATCAGCCGGGTGCTGGAAACCCTCCCCCGTGAGATATGGCAAAATTTGCAGAATGTGGAGTTTATCATCGAAGAATTGCCCTCATGGGATATGGCAAGAGAAGTTGGCTCACGACATCTTCTTGGGGCTTATCATGGGGTTCCTTTGTCCAAGCGAGGGAGGGGATATTCCTTTGTTATGCCGGATAGAATTATCTTGTATAGGAAAAATATCGAACGTCTAGTCAATAACCAGGACGAATGGAAAGAAAAAATACGGGAAGTTGTGCTTCACGAGATTGGGCACTACATGGGGATGAATGAAGAAGAAGTAAGAAGAATGATGGAAGAAGAATGAATCTGCGAGGTTATACAATGATTACAGTAGAAAATTATGATTCTTACTGGGATGACATTAATACAGTGTATCGGGATGACCCTGGCATGATCGAACACACACGGAAAGTGTACGACTATGCTTTACAGATTGCACAGGCCTTGCAAGTGAGTCCGGAGGAAAAAAACACAACCTTGGTGGCTGCACTCCTTCATGATGTGGGAATAGTCGAAGCATATAAAAAATTCGGATCACGAGAAGGGGAGTACCAGCACCGCGAAGGACCACCGATAGCAAGGAAAATCATGGAACGTCACGGTGAGAAAAAATCAACGATAGAGCGCGTGGTTTTTATTGTAGCAAATCACCATGATTTTTCCAAGGTCGATGGCACCGACTTTCGCATTCTTGTTGAAGCTGATATGTTAGTGAACCTTCCTGAAATTGAACCTGACTCGAAAAAGTGGGCTGGCTTTATTGAGGAATTTTTTCAAACAGAACCAGGGAAGAAAATTGCCCGGGAAACATTTCTCAAAAAAGCATGAAATATTGGGGAATGATGTGTTATAATGCGTTTTGTGAGAACTCAATTTCACTACGGGAGGAGATAGGAATGGCAGTAAAAGTTGACCAGGAACTTTGCACTGGTTGTGAATTATGTGTAGAAATTTGTCCGGATGTTTTCGAGATGAACGATGAAGGGAAAGCAGTAGTGAAGAGCGCAGCCAATGAGGATGCAGATTGTGTCGATGAGGCTGTGGATTCATGCCCCACATCAGCGATTTCTAAGGAATAAAAAGAAGAAAAATGGCGAGTTCGCATACTCCTGAAGTGAATTTTCAAAAGGAGAAATGTACACCCAAGCGGGTTTGATATTGAGTGAATGAGAGCTTCATTATTTTTTTCTGAAGGTCTTGTTTCGTACAGGTGATTCTCGTAAAATAGGCATGTTGCTTTTTCGAAAAAAAGATGCGCCCCCATCGTCTAGCCTGGTAAGGACACCGCCCTTTCAAGGCGGCGGCAGCGGTTCAAATCCGCTTGGGGGCGCCATTTTTTTATACAGTGTATTTCTCCTTAATAATATACTCTCAACCCTTAACCATCTGGCATACTCAATGAATTCCTTTTTACCAAATATACTCTCGATAATAGAGGTTAGGACGGATTTGTAATGAGGTATTAACGGTGAGCGAAATATCAATCCTCATCATCAGTAATGGCCATGGTGAGGATTTAATGGGCGGCTTTTTAGCGAAAACTCTACGTGAGCTGCATCCTCCAGCACTTATCCGGGCCTTCCCGGTGGTAGGGGTGGGAAAATATTATTCTCACTTGAATATACCCATAGTGGGAATACAAAGAAAAGTGCCCTCTGAGGGTTTGACCATGCGAAGCGTAAAAGTTTTCTGGAGAGACATCATGCATGGGCTGATAAGTCTTTCCTTGCGACAATTCAGTTCCCTGTTGCAACTACAGAATACAGTTGATCTTGCTATCGTTATAGGCGATAGTTACGCATTGTTTATGGCATGCCGTTATGTTCGAAAGCCTATTATCTTTATCCCTACAGCTAAGTCTGACTACATTGGCGGTCATTCAAGTGTAGAAATAAAACAAATGAAAAGACATTGTGCTTTTGTATACCCCAGGGATTCTTTAACAGCGGATAAATTGTGCAAAGCAGGTGTCCCGGCACAATACATGGGAAACCTGATGATGGATAGCCTGGATATTACGGAGAAAGATTTTGGTTTACCTGGTGGGAAGGTGATCGGGATTCTTCCTGGGTCAAGAGATGAAAGCTATGTAAACATTGTACATTTGGCTGCTGCAGCCCTGTGTCTTCAGGAAAAGCTTTCAAGTGTACGTTTTCTGGTTGCAATCGCTCCCAACCTTTCAATGAAACGGTTCATTCAAAGTATGAGGAAAGAAGGGTGGCGCTTTACTCCTTCTCATCCGCAAGAAATTGAACGGGGAATTACTGCCGAATTTCAAAAAAGGAATTGTGTGCTCTATTTTGTCGAAGGGAGATTTGGTGATGTTCTCTCGCAGTCCAAGGTGTGTTTGGGAATGGCGGGAACTGCCAACGAACAGGCGGTAGGTTTGGGTAAGCCGGTTATATCGTTTGCCGGGGATGGTCCGGGGTTCAACGATGTATTCTTACAGAAACAGAAAAATCTTTTGGGGGAAGCACTCATAACGGTGAAAAAATCACCTGATGAAATGGCGACAGCCGCCGAGAAAATTCTTTTAGACTCATCATTGTACAGTAAGCTTGCCGCAGCGGGACAGGAGCGCATGGGGGGGAGAGGAGCCGCACAAAGGATAGCCGAATCAATATTGCAGCTGGCAAAGGATATGAGATTGCTGCATGAAGGAAGGGAGTTTTCCTCCCGTAGCTTCAAAGAAAATTCTTTCAAGACAAACTCGGATTCTTGAATAGCTTGACATAGCTTGAACTTTTTCTTGACCAGTCAGTGAGTTGGGGGTACTATGCTGTTTTGCGGGAATCAGTATGCAG
>SKXZ01000159.1 GCA_007128145.1 Candidatus Nitricultor lacus
CAACAAAAGGCGGCTGACCGTAAGGTCTACCGACGGGGTGATACGAGCCGGATGAGGCGAGAGTTTCACGTCCGGTTCTGTGGGGGCCTCGGGGTGAAATTCCCCGGGGCTACCCGGCACGCCCTGGTATTGACCATGAGACTTGAGAAGGGTTTACTACTCACGACTCCCTACTCCCTACCCACTGCCGTACATACCGTATCCTCCAAGAATTCTCTTTTCACATTACTTTCTCATAATACCGACACAGAAAATCCATTTCGATTTATTTGTGAGATTTTATAAAAGTATAGGTGTTACAAAAATGTGTTTTCAAGGTTTTTTTCATAAACTAAATCTGTTTAGGAGATTTCATAAATACAATACCATGATGTGTAGCAGTATATTTATAACTAAAATTACTTGACAAAATGCATGCTAATATATAGTATCCTCAAAAAGGATGTGAATTAACGCCTTCCATAAGAACGATATCCAAAATAAATAGGTCAGCTTCAATGGTTGTTTATACGGGTTAATCTTTTAAATATAAAAATTCAGGCAGGAAAGGAGAAAGGAAATGCCAAAAAAACCATCGGATTTCCGTTATGAATCAGGTCCGGCACAGGTTCCCTGGGCCGCGGTGGGGGAAAACTACAATGCCGAAGACGTGATCGAGCTCATCAGGTTTTTGTTTCAGAAAAACGGCGATGGATATGACGAAGCATTGAAACAAGTGGAGGCCTCGGTACGTTCCTTAAGCGAGGTGGGGAAATCTCCCGGAAAGCTATCATTGGGTGCAAAGGTTAGCGAGCTCGAGGAAATTATGAAAGAGTATTTAGGAGTAGAGTACTGTTCGTTTCTCACCAATGCCACTGCCGGTTTTGAATTTGGCTACAAGTATGCCAACCTGGGACCGGGAGACGAGGTCATCGCTCCTGCCATTACCTTTATAGCCACCATTTCTTACCCCCTATCGGTTGGTGCAAAGGTTGTATTTGCTGACGTTGATCCGAAATCCATCAACATGGATCCCGCAGACGTGGAAAGGAAGATCACGGAAAAAACCAAGGTGATCATTCCCGTTCATATCGGTGGCTGGCCGGTGGATATGGATCCGATCATGCGCCTGGCGGAAAAATATGACCTCGTGGTCATAGAAGACGCGGCGCACGCATTCGGTGCCGAATATAAAGGTAAAAAAGCAGGCACTATCGGTCATTTCGGTTCATTCAGTTTCCATGAAGTGAAAAATGTCACTTCTTTTGGAGAGGGGGGAATCGTGTGCACCAATCTTCCTTTCGGAGGACATTTCGGAAAATGCCGTTTTCTTGGGGTTGACATGAGCCGGAAAATCAAAAACTGGCTGTATGATGTAGTTCCTCTTGATGGGAAGTACGGTCCTTTCGCTGCGGGGAACTCTTCCTCTACCGAGATACAGGCGATAGGATTGATCCAGCAGATGAAGCGTATGGATTCAATCATCAAGGAACGCAGGAAAAATGCCGAATACCTGGTCGAGCGGTTGAAAGAAAATGACGCTATAATAGTACCACCGATGGATACATCTCAAATCCAATCGACGCACCACTTGTTTCTCTTGCAGATTGATCCGGAGAAAGCGGGAGGGGACATTCAGATCTTGAAGCAGAAGCTCCAGGAAAAAGGAATTACCAATATCCCTCACTTTGCTCCTCTTTATAAGTTCGATGTGGTGAAGAGGATGGGGTACCCGGTTGAGGATATCGAGGCAAGTTGTCCGCAGACCGAGGAAGTATTCAACCGGCGCTTCACTCATCTTCCCCTCTATGGTCTTACCACAGAGCAGTTACAGTATATGGCAGATGGAGTTTTGGAAGCGGTCTCTGAAATGCAAAGTGGTAAATAAGCAGGGTCATTCGAAACCAGGGTATCATCAACGAGGTATTACCCGGCAATGAAGCCGGGCATTTTATACATAAGGGGGATATTCAGAATGAAAAAGCTTACGCTCGTGTTGGTATTGGCCGTTTTTTCTCTGAGCCTGATTTTTGCAGCAGGCGCATATGGCATGGAGATCGCCGTCATTCCATTGTCGCTGGGTCACCCGTGGTGGGTGAGATGTGAAGAAGGTGCACAGAAGGCAGCAGAAGACCTTGGGATAGATATTGTTTTCACCGCACCCGAACGCGAAGATGTGGCCCGACAGCTTGATTTTTTCAATGACCAGGTGAACCGCGGGGTCGATGCCATTGTTTTGGCCGCGGTCGACTCCGAGGCAATGGCGAGACCGATAGCTGACGCTATCGAAAAGGGGATTCCAGTGTTCGGATTCGATATCGGAGCCCCCGGGACGGACATTATCTGGACTGCTTCCGGATGGGAACCTGCCCAAAGCGGTACCAATATTGGTGAGGGAGTAGCTGAGGACATCGGATACAGCGGTAAAGTCGCGATTTTGACCGGAGGTTTGGGTTCACCTTTCCTGGAAAAGAGACAGCGGGCGATCGAAGAAGCGTTGGCGGAACACCCCGATATCGAAATGATCGGTGTGTTTGCTACAGATAATGACTATGAATTGGCTCTGAGCCAGAGTGAATCGATTCTGCAAGCTCATCCGGATCTCGCCGGATTCGCAAGCACCGTTACCACCGGTGTACCGGCTGCCGTGCAGGCGGCTGTGAACGCCGGGATGGCCGGTGAGGTCGCTGTTTGGGGAGTGGCGCTCCCGCTGCAAAACGCAGAAGCCGTAAGGAACGGGTGGGTGAATGGAGCACTGGCTCTCGATCCGGCCCAGATGACCTATTTAGGGGTATTGATCGCTTATAATTACCTTGTGGACGGATCTCTTCCGGAAGCCGGCCAGGATTTCGGCTGGGCAGGAGTTCCGGTAACCATCCCCGAGGACAGGACATCCTATGTTCCCGATACCCTTTTGACTCCTGAAAATGTAGATATTTTCGATTTCTGAGTGTGAGACAAAAGAGAAACATGCGGGAAGGAGCGGTAGATGCTTCTTCCCGCGTTTTATATTGACCCTGAACGGAGGCGTTATGATAGTTTTCGAGCGGCTGTCCAAGAAATTTCCCGGCGTGAAAGCGTTGGATGATGTATCCTTTCGCGTTGAGGAAGGTGAAATCCATGGCCTGGTCGGAGAAAACGGTGCGGGGAAGAGCACACTCATAAAGATATTATCGGGGATTATTACTGATTATGAAGGGAAACTGTTTATCGATGGCCGGGAAATGTCTTTCACGGCCGCACATCAAGCGCAGAACCAGGGTGTGGCGACGATCTTCCAGGAATTAACAGTTATCAGGGATCTTTCGGTTGCCGAAAACATTTTTCTGGGGCGGGAACCGGTTCGCATGGGAGGGGTGGTCGACACCAATTTTATGCGGGAAAAAAGCCGTGAAGTGCTGCAATATTTAGGCTCCACCGTCAATCCGGGGGAAATCGTGGGGCGCCTTTCAATAGCAAACCAGCAAATTGTCGAAATATGCAAGGCCTTGGTTTTGAACGCGAAAATCATCGTCATGGATGAACCGACCTCTTCCCTGACAGAACACGAGGTGAAACAACTGGTAACCTTCATTCGCCGACTCAAGGAAAGAGGCCTGACCATTCTTTATGTATCCCACAAAATGGAAGAAGTCTTTCATATTTGTGATACCATCTCGGTTTTGAGGGATGGAAAATTTATCGGTTCGGTGAACAAGGAAGAATCCACCCCGGATGAAGTCATCCGAATGATGGTGGGAAGGTCCATGGAAGCGATGTTTCCTCCCCGTGAACGGCATATTGGGGAAAAACTCCTGGAGGTACGCTCACTTTCGCGGAAGGGTGAGTTTGAAGATGTTTCTTTTTCCCTGTATGAGGGAGAAATTGTCGGGTTTGCCGGATTGATAGGAGCGGGGAGGACGGAATTGGCCAAAACCTTGATTGGAGCTGCCCGTCCTGGTGCAGGTGAAATACGGATCGGGAAGAGAGTATTCCGCGGTTTTTCCCATCCCCACGAAGCGTATCAAGCGGGAATAGCTTACTTACCGGAGGACAGGAAGGGAGAAGGGCTCGTTGCTTGCCTCACGGTGCGGGAAAATATCGCCCTTTCCATACTGCGCAGGATATCATCGTACCTCTGGGTCAAACCTCAAGCGGAGCTGTCGGTGGTTGATGGATTTATCAAGAATTTGCGCATAAAAGTGTATCACCATGATCAGGTAGCGGAAACGCTTTCCGGGGGAAACCAGCAAAAGGTAGTCATATCGAAGCTCCTTGCGACTCAAACTGATATTTTTATTTTTGATGAGCCTACCCGTGGTATCGACGTGGGCGCCAAGTACGAGATATACAGGATCATGAATGATCTCACCAAGGAAGGGAAAGGCATTATCTTCATTTCTTCGGAGCTTCCCGAAATACTCGGGATTTCAGATCGCATCTATTGTATGCGGGCCGGGCAGTTGATCAAGGAATTCACGCATGAAGAGGCGAGTCCGGAGAAAATAATGCATGTTCTTACTGGAGGAAATATCATATGAAAGGAAAACAGGAGGCGGGTGGAACCTCAGGTTTCATGAGTGTGTTCGGTCGTACCCAGTTCCGGGAACTTCCCATCTTGATCTATATTCTCCTCATGATTGTATTCTTTTCTTTTACAATACCCGGGTTTTGGGCCGTGCGGAATTTTGAAAACATATCACGGCAGATTGCGGTGGTCGGTATTATCTCCACGGGAATGACCCTGGTGATCCTCACGGGGGGGATAGATCTTTCGGTGGGTTCAATCCTCGCTTTTGCCATCAGTATTGGTGGAGCGGGGATTCCCCTCGGCAGGTCGATATGGGTGGTGTATCCCACTATTCTTCTTTTGGGAACGATACTTGGCTTAGTAAACGGTATTTTGATTACCAGGATTTCCGTTCCGGCATTGATCATCACGCTTGGTACCATGAATATCTTCCGGGGAATCACCATGGTGGTGACGCGGGGAATATACATCACACCCATCCCTTTTGCCTATATGACTATCGGCAGGAGATATACCCCCTTCATTTTTCTGCTCATCGTTATCGGGGTGTTCATTTTCATCACTTTGCGCACCCGCTTCGGGAGGAATTTGTACGCCATTGGAGGAGGGGAACAGGCATCCTTGTATTCAGGGGTGCCGGTCGTGAGGAATAAAATCCTCGTGTATACAATTTCAGGTTTTCTTTCGGCATTTGCCGGTCTCATTCTGGTCGGCCGAAGCGGGTTTATTCAGCCCCAAGCGGGGTTAGGGTATGAGATGAACGCCATAGCCGCTGTCGTTGTCGGTGGAACCAGTATATTCGGAGGGACGGGAAGCGTCCTGGGAACATTCTTCGGTGCAACCCTCATGGGACTTATACTTACCGGGCTCACCATGCGCGCTGTGGACCCCTATTGGCAGGGACTGGTGACGGGGATTCTCGTTATACTGGCCATTTCAATTGATTCTCTGCGGCAAATGAAAAGCCGCAGTATTTCTTCATGAAGCCGGGGAAGCGACCATGAAAAAACTCGTGATGAGCCAGATGAAAATCATCCTCGCCCTCGTGGTAGTCAACGCGGCGATTATGGCTTTTTTGACTTTTCTTTCCCCTGCTTTCCTCACCTATAGCAATATTGTGTCTCTGCTCACCAGGATGAGCGAATTGGGGATACTCGCGATAGCAGTGACCATAACCTTTATCAGCGGAGGGTTTGACCTCTCCATAGGAGCCGTTATGGCCCTGAGTGGAATGATCGCCGGCCATGTCTCCATAGCGGGTTATCCACTGTTTCTCTCCATTCTCTTTGCCCTGGGAGGTGGAGCCGCGGTCGGAATCATGAACGCGTCTCTTATCGTGAAACTCAATCTCCAACCCTTCGTGGTCACTCTGGCTACCATGACCATGGTACGAAGCATCGTTTACGGAGTCATGAGGGGCCGGACTATCACGGCCTTTCCCGATTCCTTCCTCGAGTTGGGGTACCTGTATATTTTCAGGATACCTTTTTTGTTTATAGTTCTGGTTATTTCCGGTGTACTCGCTACATTGCTTTTACGGAAGACCACCCTGGGGAGGTATATATTTGCCATGGGGGGCAATGAACGAGCGGCTTTTTTGTCCGGGGTTTCGGTGAACCTGATGAAATATTTTGTGTATATCCTCAGTGGAGTGCTTTCCGCTCTTGCCGGCCTTCTTTTGGTTATACGGATCCGGGCGGCGATTCCTGATGCCGGCCTCAATGCACCGCTCGAGGTTATAACGGCGGTCGTTATCGGAGGGACTTTGATTACCGGCGGTAAAGGTTCAATTCTCGGTTCTCTTTTGGGCATCCTTGCCATGTTTCTCTTGATCAACGGTTTCAGCCTGCTCGGTCTCAGCCCTTTCTGGTCGGTGATTGTTCTGGGGATCATCCTGATCGTCGTGGTAGGCCAGGAGGGGATCGTGAAATCACTTTTCGGGTTTCTCCGCCGGAAAGTTCGCATCTGATTCTTAAAATTTTTTCTATGCCCGTTTCTGTATGAACATCACAGGTCGGTGAGACGCAAGAAAGCCGGGGAAGGTGGGGCGGGGAATACCCTTCGGGCAGTGAGACGGGAGTCGTGAGTCGTGTAAAGGCAGGGGAATGCATTGGAAAATGCGTTAGATCCTTAGTTATTAAGTTTTGTCAAAATCTGGCAAGAATTTCTGAGAGCCATTCACACCATGCCGGCCAAGCGTGGAACAATGAAGAGTTCTTTTACCTGGAAACCGGCGAGGATCA
>SKXZ01000023.1 GCA_007128145.1 Candidatus Nitricultor lacus
GTATTGCCGGTTTTATTTTAACTATTGGAATGGCTGTGGATGCGAACATTCTGATTTTTGAAAGAATCAAGGAGGAAAACCGGGCTGGAAAAACCTGGCGAGCTGCAATAGAGGCAGGGTTCTCAAAGGCAATCAGAACTATATTAGATTCAAATGTTACGACGCTGATTGCGGCTATTCTCTTGTTTTCTTTAGGCTCAGGCCCGATTCGTGGATTCGGTGTGACTTTGAGTTTAGGAATTTTATGCAGTATGTTCACCGGGTTTTGGGTAACCCGTATTTTGATAGATTTATTTTCCGATCGCGTGCGGTTGAAGATTTAGGATTGAGGGAGAAAAGACGCATGGAACTTGTGAAAAAAACAAACATCAATTTTATGGGACATCGCAAGGTTGCCTATACCCTGTCCTTTTTGTTGGTTGTTATAGCCTTGGTGAGCATGTTCAGTGTGGGACTTAACTACGGAGTGGATTTTGCGGGGGGGCTTTTATTGCAATACAGTTTCCAACAACCTGTTACAGTGGATGAAATACGCGCAACACTTACGGAAATCGGCTTGGGGGAGAGCATAATCCAGAGTTTCGCTGAAGACGAGGTGGTTGTTCGGACCTCCCTTTTACCCGAAGAGGAGCGTGCAGCCATGAGGACAGCACTCGAGGAGAGTTTCGGGCCGGTCAACGTAGTACGTATTGAAGAAGTTGGACCGGCTATAGGAGCCGATCTTCGTCGCATGGGAGTGTTTGCTCTTTTACTTGCCATCGGCGGGATCCTGGTATATGTAAGCCTTCGTTTTGAGTTCCGCCCTGCTGTGACATCCATTATTGCCTTGGCACACGATGGATTTGTTGTTCTGGGAATCCTGACGCTACTGCAGCGCGAATTTTCTATTCCGGTTTTGGCTGCTGTATTAACAATTCTTGGTTACTCTATTAACGATTCTATTGTGATTATGGATCGGGTCCGAGAAAATTTTTCCCTCCACAGGCGTACTTCAATTACGGATCTTTTGAACAAGAGCCTGAATGAGACATTTTCTCGCACAGTCAATACGACTTTAACCACTCTTTTACCGGTGTTGGCCCTGCTTTTCTTCGGTGGAAGAATGCTGCAGGATTTTTCCCTCACCATGTTTATAGGTTTGCTGGTCGGAACGTACTCAACAATATTTATAACCGGGGCTATTCTGGTTGATTGGGAGAAAAGAAAGCCTCTCAGGAGGTAGGAGAGGGTGTACCAAAGACGGTGGCAGATCAGGAAAGTAGAAAGAGATTGCCTGAAACAACTTTCCACCTGTCTTTCGCTTCCTCTACCTATTGCACGCACACTTTTAAATCGAGGGATTTGTACTCCTCAAGAAGCCTTACAGTATTTTGATCCTGATCTTTCTTCGCTGAGGAATTTATGTGCATTACCGAATCTTTCTTCTGCCGTAAAACTGCTTGACCGTGTAGTACGCGGAGGAGGGCGCATTCTGGTTTTTGGTGATTATGATGCAGATGGCCTAACAGCGTGTGCTCTCCTTACAAAATTCTTACGTACCTTCCATCCACTGGTTGAGCCTGTTGTACCGAATCGTTTTCGGGACGGATATGGTTTGTCTGCCAAGGTTATACCTTCCCTTTTGGAACGAAAACCTGCTCTCATTATTACTGTTGATTGCGGTATTAAGGATTATAACGGCATTTCGTTTCTAAAAAAGAATGGTATTCATGTTATAGTTACAGACCATCATCTTCCTGAAGCGGGAAAACTGCCTGAAGCGGATGTTGTTGTTTGTACTTGCGATCATATATCCAATAAGGTATGTATGCCACTTTCAGGTGTAGGGGTGGCTCTCGCATTTGCCCAGGCTTATGCTGATTACCGTGGCTTGACGATTCAGCCGGTTGAAGAATATTTAAGCCTGGCTTGTGTGGGAACGGTTGGAGACATGGTTCCCCTGTTGGGCGAGAACAGGATAATTGTAAAATATGGTTTAAAAAAGTTGAACAGTGATCCTGGCCCTGCCTTGGGAGCAATGATTGAAGCTGCGGGTTTGAAAGGAAAGTACATAGGCTCGGAAGAGGTTGGATTTATACTTGCTCCACGACTAAACGCCGCAGGTAGGGTGGATGATCCTTCGGTTGCTCTTGAACTGTTGTTGTGCAAAGATTATGCGTTAGCTTTGGAAAAGGCACAACAACTGAATATACTGAACGAAAGACGAAGACGGGAAGGTGAGAAAGTCCTGCGGGATGTAAATGATCTTTCGAGTAACCGAATTTTCCTGGAAGATGAATTTGTTGTCCTGTCCGGCAGTGGCTGGAGCATTGGGGTATTGGGCATTGTAGCTTCACGCATGAGTGAGTATCTTCAACGGCCGGTTATGATTTTGGGGGAAAATGGTTCAGTGGTTACTGGTTCATCCCGTAGTATACCTGGTTTTCATCTTGCGAACGCTTTGAATGAAGCTTCAAATTTATTGATCCAGTTTGGGGGACACAAGATGGCTGCTGGGTTGAAATTGAGAAAAGAACATGTCGCCCCTCTTCGTTCATTTTTGAACGAGCGCTTCGCAGATGTTATTTTTTCCCTTCGGAAAGTACGAGGTTTGGTGGTGGATGCACAAGTGGATCTTTGTGATATCAACTACCAGCTGCTGGAGTGGTTGGATAGGATGAGACCATTTGGAGAACAAAATCCAAACCCTCTGTTTGCTTCACTCAATGTCACATTGGTGAAAAGCTGGACCTGGGGGAAGAGAAATCAACATCTCAAATTCTTATCTCGGCAAAACCGTGACTTTCTCGAGGCAATAATATTTTCTGGATCAGAAAGAGCTTCTGAAATAACCTCTTGTTCCCTGGCTGATTTAGCATTTGAAGTTTACCGTGATGGCTATAATAACTATCCCTGCCTTAACGTACGTGAGTGGAGAATAAAAAAATGAAAGGGATGACAGTTATGGACCTTGCACGTTACATAAGAAATATACCCGATTTTCCGAAGCCCGGGATTCAGTTTAAAGATATAACTCCCTTGCTGAAAGAAAAAGAAGCATATAGGTATACCATTGATGCCCTTGCCGGTCTTTTCAGAAAAAATAAAGTGGGCGTATTGGTGGGTATCGAAGCCAGGGGATATATTGTGGGTGCTCCAGTGGCGTATATTTTAGGATGCGGATTTGTTCCGGTGAGAAAACAAGGAAAGCTTCCGGCAGAAACGATCTCCAGTACATACGAGCTCGAGTACGGATTCGCAACTTTGGATATTCATGTTGATGCGATTAATGAAGGGGAAAAAGTGGTAATCATTGATGATTTGCTGGCAACTGGAGGGACGACGGCAGCTGTAATTGAACTGGTGGAAAAACTAGGGGGTGAAATTGAAGGTATCGGTTATGTTGTAGAGTTAGAATTTCTTCACGGAAGGAAGAAAATACCATCTTACCCGGTTCATTCCTTAATCAAGTTCTAGGATGTAAAGAGGAGGACGGCAATTAAAGTCGTACAGGATTATCTTGAAGAACTTCTTGAAAATATAGAGAAATATAATACGCATTTTGACCGCAAGTTGATCGAAAAAGCCTACTATTATTCTCTCAATGCCCATCAGGGGCAAAGCCGGCTTTCAGGTGAGCCGTTTATTATTCACCCGCTTGAAGTGGCTTCTATTACCGCTGAACTGAGAATGGATGATAATACAATTACCGCTGCTCTTCTTCACGACGTCTTGGAAGATACGTATGTGACCGATGCGGAAATTGAGCGTGAATTTGGTAAGGAAGTCTCTTCGCTTGTGCAGGGAGTAACAAAACTTTCTATGGGGTTCAGCGTGCATCGTAAAGAAGAGGCTCAACTCGAAAATTATCGAAGAATGTTCATTTCAATGGCCGAAGATGTACGGGTAATAATTATCAAGTTAGCTGACCGTCTCCACAATATGCGCACGTTGAAGTTCCAATATCGTGACAAAAAAGAAACCATCGCCCGCGAGACACTTGATATCTTTGCTCCTATCGCACGGAGGCTAGGGATAGGGCGTATTCAAAACGAGCTGGAAAACCTCAGCCTGTATTTTATTGACCCTGAAGCATTTTGTGCTATCCAGCGCGGAATAGAAAAGATTCGAGAAAGTCGTGAAAAACAAATAGGTGAAGCACAAAAAAGGCTTTCTGCGAGGTTGGATAAAGCCGGATTACGGGTTGAAATACAGAGCCGTTTTAAAAACATATACAGTATTTATCTCAAGATCAATCGTCAGAAAATCAGCTTGGAAGACCTTCATGATCTTATAGCATTACGTGTTATTACGAATACTATTGAAGACTGTTATGCTGTACTTGGAATAGTTCACTCCTTGTGGGTACCGGTTGTCGAACGTTTCAAGGATTATATTGCCGTACCCAAGTCAAACATGTACCAGTCTCTGCATACCACCGTGATTGGGCCGGCGGGAAATCCCATGGAGATACAGATTCGAACATGGGATATGCATCATGTTGCAGAACATGGTATCGCAGCACACTGGAGGTACAAAGAAGGCAAGTCCGGTGAAAGCGGTGATGCTCTTACTGAAAGATTGGCTTGGTTGAGACAAATTCTTGAATGGCAACAGGATTTACGAAACACCAGAGAATTCATGGAAAGCTTGAAAATTAGCCTTTTTGATGATGAAGTCTATGTATTTACTCCCAAAGGCGACCTGAAAAAACTTCCCAAACAGGCGACACCCATAGATTTTGCCTATCTTATCCATACCGAGGTGGGAAATACCTGTATAGGAGCGAGAGTGAACAAGCAAATAGTTCCTCTCGATTATCGTTTGAAGAGCGGTGATATCGTGGAGATCATCACTTCCCGTTCTTCGTCTGGTCCAAGTGTCGATTGGCTGCGTATTGCCCAGACACCAGCTGCCCGTAATAAGATAAGGGCATTCTTAAGGAAGAAAAATCGCGACCTTCACTTGGAAAAGGGTAAAGCGGGCATGGAAAGGGAGCTGGAAAAATATTCGCTGGAACCCGACGAAAAAGAAACTGTCCATAATAATCTTCAAAAGTACATGGATGAAAATCATTTCAAACTTCCCGAGGACCTTTATGTTGCCATAGGAGAAGGCCGACTCACCCCCCGGCAGGTTGTTAATACAATTATTCCTTATTCCATCAGGAAACGTTTCCAAAAGAAGAAAAAAACTGTTACGCATCGCACTTCTGGTAATCCAGAGGATGCGGTCGTTATTCAGGGCGCTTCAGGGTTGGCTGTAAAGCTTGCCCGTTGCTGTCTGGCAGTGGCGGGCGACAGAATCGTTGGATTTATAACCCAGGGGAAGGGCATAACAGTGCATCGGGTAGATTGTGCGAACCTGGCCCGTCTTTCCAAGCAAGGAAATCGTTTGATCGAAGCTGGATGGGAAGAGCAAAAAGCATATACCTACCAGGCAGGAGTAGTTGTTGAAGCCCTTGATAGACCCAAGCTCTTAGCTGATATAACAAATACCGTAGCTAATAAGCAATTGGCGATACGTTCCATTCATGCGCACACTACCGGTAGCGATGCTCGAATATATCTCATCGTTGAGGTTCGAAATCGCGCAGAGCTCGAGGAATTGCAGGGAGAGATAAAGAGAATTTCCCATGTTCGGAAGATCAGGCGAAGTGGGGTGTTTGTACTGAAATGAGAGCAGTCATTCAGAGAGTACGACAAGCAGAGGTTCGAGTAGATGGGAAAGTGGTTGGTTCAATAGGAAATGGATTATGTGTTTTCCTGGGTGTGAACCGTTCTGATACGGCACGGGATATAGCATACATGGTTCGGAAGATTCCCAACCTGCGAATATTCGAAGATAACGAAGGGAAGATGAATAAGAGCTTACGTGATGTAAGTGGTGCCATTTTATTAGTGTCGCAATTCACTCTTTATGGCGAGTGTAGCCGGGGGTTACGGCCAAGTTATATGGAAGCAGCTCCGCCTGAGCAGGCCGAAGCCATGTATGGTGCTCTGGTTGAAAGGTTGCAGGAAGAAGGAGAAAGAGTCGAAACCGGGGTATTTCGTGCCATGATGGATGTAGCAATTCTCAATCATGGTCCGGTAACCATTATATTGGATAGCAGCCGGGAAGGGAGAAACAAGTGATGGATGTTTCGGGGATTGAACGATACCAGGTGGGAGATTTTCAAACAAACTCTTACTTAGTATGGAGAGATAAAGAGGCGATGATTGTGGATCCACCAGTACCTTACCCTCACCTGTGTGAAGTCATTCACTCACATGGCTTTACCGTTCGGTATATTATCAACACTCATGGGCACATCGATCACATCGGGGGAAACGAATATTTCAAGAAACAATTCCCCGGTGCCTTACTTGTTGTGCACGAGAGGGACCTCCAGTATCTCTCCAATCCTGCTTTGAATCTTTCGGTGGAAGTAGGGCGACCGTTTGTTTCACCAGATCCAGAACACCTGGTGAGAGGGGATGAAGAAGGTTTAGAGTTTAATGGACGGAATATCAGGGTGTATCATACTCCAGGTCACACACCCGGCAGTATGTGTCTGTATCTTCCAGAGGAAGAAATGCTTTTAGCCGGAGACACTGTGTTTGCTTCCTCGGTAGGAAGGACTGACCTTCCGGGGGGTTCTTTTCCCGCACTTATAGAATCATTGGGGAAAATTAACCGCCTATTCCCCGATAATACAAGACTGTTGTGTGGCCATGGAGAAGAATCAACCATGGCTA
>SKXZ01000027.1 GCA_007128145.1 Candidatus Nitricultor lacus
GCTCATCTTTCCCGAAATTAACTATGATCAGGTTGAGCAGGTACGAGGGATGAACTTAACCTTTGTTACCACTGCAAAAACCGATGATGAGGCCAGGGCTCTACTCGAATCCATGGGGCTCGGTTTCCGAGGAAAGTAAGGGGAGGCAAGCTCTATGGCACGTAAATCTAAAATAGTGAAAAACAACAAGGCACCGAAATACGCAATTCGACATCGTAATAGGTGCCACCTGTGCGGCAGGCCGAGGGCATATTTGCGGGCCTTTGGAATGTGCCGGATTTGTTTCCGCACACTCGCCAGCAGGGGGGAAATACCTGGGGTCACCAAGTCAAGCTGGTAGGAAGGGGAGTGACCATGGCTCATACAGATCCAATCGCGGACATGTTAACCAGAATCCGGAATTCTCTGAAGGCCAGAGAAAACAGTGTAAAGATTCCTTCTTCCAAGCAGAAGGTGGAGATTGCCCGTATCATGAAGGAAGAGGGATATATCAAAGATTACAAGGTGATAGACCGTGAAAATGACCAGCACCTCTTGATTGTTGAGTTAAGATACGGTTCAAACAAAGAACGGATTTTGAATGGACTCAAAAGAATCAGTAAACCGGGTTTAAAGGTATATACTGGGCGGCATGATATCCCAGTTTTACTTGGAGGAATGGGAACCGTAGTGGTCTCGACCTCGAAAGGTATTATGACCGGCCGGGAAGCAAAAAAAATCGGTGTCGGAGGAGAAGTAGTTTGTTACATATGGTAAAAGGAGGACACCCGTTATGTCACGGATCGGTAAACAAACCATCCCTGTTCCATCAGGGGTGAAGGTCGAGATAAAGGGGACCCTTGTCCGGGTGACCGGACCAAAAGGAAACCTGGAACGAAATATTCACCCCAGGATGAGCATTCAGCAGGAAGACTCCGGCTTATGCGTCATTCCGGGGGGGAGTTCAAAGCTGGACCGCTCTTTGCACGGCCTTACTCGTACCTTGATAGCGAACATGGTTGATGGGGTTACGAATGGTTTTGAAAAGGCCCTGGAGGTCTCAGGACTTGGCTACCGGATGCAAAAGAAGGGTGAGAACCTGGTAATGAACCTCGGGTTCACGCACCCTGTGGAAATAACTCCCCCTGATGGAATTTCTTTTGAGGTGGAAGGAAAGATCCTTAAGGTCAAAGGGATAGACAAGGAAAAGGTAGGACAAATGGCCGCCGACATCCGGGTGCTGCGTAAACCGGAACCGTATAAGGGAACCGGTATTCGGTACGTGGGAGAATACGTCCGGAGAAAACAGGGCAAAACTACAGCGAAATAAGGGAGGAATATGTTGATGGCGGTCCTTGAGAAAATTAAAAAGAGAGAAAAAAGACACAGGAGGGTTCGAAGGAAGGTTGCAGGAAATGCTGAACGACCCCGACTGTGTGTTTTCAAAAGCCTGAATCATATTTATGCTCAGGTTATTGATGACCAACAAGGGATCACCCTGCTTTCTGCATCCACTTTATCCCCTGAGCTCAAGGGTTTCCAGGGAACAAAGACGGACAAAGCCAGAGAAGTGGGAAAGATATTGGGCACGAAAGCCAAAGAACAGGGTGTGAATTTGATAGTATTTGATCGTGGTGGGTGTTTATACCATGGTCGCGTGAAGGCATTAGCTGAAGGTGCAAGAGAAAGCGGATTGCAATTTTAGAAGCAGTGGAGGGAAAACATGCAGAGAGTTAAACCTGACGGCCTTGAATTTGAAGAACGCTTGATAGCCGTAAATCGTGTCAGTAAGGTTGTCAAGGGTGGAAAACGATTTGGTTTCCGGGCTGTTGTAGCCATCGGTACCGGTGACGGGGTAGTTGGTGTGGGAACAGGAAAGGCTAAGGAAGTCCCCGAAGCTGTTCGCAAAGCGGTGGAAAGGGCAAAAAAATCCCTTATCAGGTTTCCAATGCGAGGGAGTACAATTACTCACAAGATCAATGCCCGTTATGGAGCTGGTCTTGTGGTCCTTAAACCTGCCTCTCCTGGTACGGGAGTTATCGCAGGTGGTCCGGTGAGAGCCATCATGGAAGTAGCAGGTATTAAAGATATTCTTACAAAATCTTTAGGAACGAACAATCCCGTAAATGTGGCCCGTGCGACAATGCAGGGCTTGATGGAACTCAAAGATCCAAAAGAGATTGCAAGGCTCCGTGGGAAGAAAACGGACGAGATGTTCGATGTATTAGGAGCTCGGGAATAATGAGTAAAAACATGCTGATGATAACTCTACGAAAAAGCCTTATTGGTACCTCACCAAAACAGAGGCGAACTGTGAAAGCGCTGGGTTTCCGAAAGTTACACCAGACCCTGATTAAGGAGGATACTCCTACAATTCGGGGCATGGTGGACCGGGTCCCCTTTCTCTTGGAAGTGGAACATACTCAGGGAGAGGAGAATGGCTAAATGAAAATAAATGAGTTGAAACCTCATAAAAAAGCTTTTCAATCAAGCAAACGTGTGGGAAGAGGGACTGGTTCAGGGCATGGAAAGACCGCTTGCCGGGGCCACAAAGGCCAGAAGTCCCGTTCTGGAGGAAAGGTCAGTCCTTATTTTGAGGGTGGTCAAATGCCCTATGTGCGCAGGATTCCGAAAAGAGGATTTAAAAATTTCGCCTCAAAGGAATGGCATATTCTCAATCTTAAGGATCTCAATCGGTTCGAGGATGGAACAGAAGTCACACGCGAGCTTTTGGTAAGAGCAGAGATCATTGGTAAAACCCCTTTAAAGATCAAAGTGCTGGCTCAGGGAGAACTGAAAAGAAAACTTACCGTGCGGGCCGACGCTTTTTCAGAGAAGGCGAGAACCGCTATAGAACAACAGGGCGGGAAAGCTGAGGTCGTGTGAGATGTGGGATTCACTGTTAAAACTTTTTAAGATCCCGGACCTGAAGCGCCGGGTAGTCTTCACATTACTGATGCTCGTAGTATACAGGGTTGGTTCGCACATACCAGTGCCTGGGATGGATGCACAGGCACTGGCAGACATATTTGAGGAAGGGGGGCTGCTGGGCCTTTTTGATATGTTTGCGGGAGGCGCCTTGAGCAGGTTTTCCATCCTGGCTTTGGGAATAATGCCCTATATCAATGCATCAATTATTATGAACCTGCTCACGGCTGTAGTACCAAAGCTTGAAGAACTGGCTCGCGCTGGCGAGGAAGGAAGGGATAAAATCGCACAGATCACCCGTTGGGGAACGATTTTGCTGGCCGTGATCCAGGGATTTGGGATTACCGTCTGGATGGAAGGCCTCGGTGTCGTTTTCACCCCAGGCTGGCCTTACCGGATTACCGTTATACTTACCCTGACTGCAGGTACTATGTTCATTATGTGGATCGGTGAACTCATCTCCGACTTTGGTATCGGTAACGGTGTTTCACTCATTATTTTCGCCGGTATCGTTGCCCGTGTCGCTCCTCAGTTAGTGTCAAGTGTCGCCCTCATGCGGGTTGGGGAAATAAACCCCTTCCTTTTTGCCGTAACACTCATTATCATCTTGGCGGTGGTTGGGGTTGTCGTGTTTTTCCAGGAGTCGCAGAGGCGGGTTCCCGTGCAATATGCGAAAAAAGTCGTGGGAAGGAGGATGTACGGAGGGCAGAGCACCCATATTCCCATACGTGTTATCCAGGGTGGAGTTATTCCAATAATTTTCGCTTCTTCAATACTCCTATTCCCAGCAACCTTAGCGCAATTTTTTCAAACAGGTTTCATGAGAACTATTGCGGACGCTCTGGCCCCGAATTCTCCGTTGTATCTCACACTGTTTGGGGCTATGATAATATTTTTCACTTTCTTTTATACCGCCATAACATTCAATCCCTCTGAGCTGGCGGACAACATGAAAAAATACGGTGGATTTATTCCAGGTATCCGGCCAGGCCGTTCTACTGTGGAATTTCTTGACCGGACACTTTCCCGTGTGACACTATGGGGCTCATTATTTTTAGCCTTTGTAGCGATATTTCCCAATGTCGTGGTGGAAGTCACCAACGTTCACACCTTGGCATTCGGAGGGACGGCCATTTTGATTTCGGTGGGAGTAGCCATTGAAACAGTGCGTCAGGTTGAGGCCCAGCTTTTGATGAGACACTATGAAGGATTCATGAAAAAATGACGCACCTCAACAGTGGAAGTGGCATACAGGGGAAGGGAGGAATATGATGCGTATCATTTTGTTGGGACCACCTGGAGCAGGCAAGGGAACCCATGCTTCGAGAATTGAGAAAGATTTTGGGGTAGTTCAGGTGTCGACCGGCGACATGATTCGATCGGCTATCAAGAATAAAACTGATATGGGAAAGAAAGCGAATGAATATGTTCAAGCCGGGAAACTGGTACCGGATGATATCGTTATTGGGATTGTAAAGGAACGTTTATTACAGGATGACGTGAAAGATTCCTTTATGCTTGATGGATTTCCCCGTACCCTCGAACAGGCTAAGGCCTTGGAAAATATTCTCGAGGAATGGGGAATGCACCTCGACGCGGTACTGTATTTCGATGTAAATTCGGATGAAGTGGTTCGCCGCTTGTCTTCGCGCCGGGTTTGCGAGAATTGCCAGGCAACGTATAACCTGATATCCATGCCTCCCCGGCAAGAGGGAGTATGTGATCACTGCGGAGGAAAGCTTATTCAAAGAACGGATGATAGACCAGAGGTCATCAAGCAAAGGCTTGAAACATATGAGGAGCAAACCAGGCCCCTTGTCGAATTTTACGAAAGCAAGGGCCTCCTGCACCGTGTGGTTTCCATGGGGAGCATCGAGGATGTCGCAGAGCGCGTGAAGGAATTCCTTGCCGGATTAAACGCATGAGTGTTTTGATGAACGCAACCGACAGGGAAAATGCAAGAGAGAGCGGTATGCTCTTGGCCCAAGTGGTGGAAAAAGCACGAAATCTTGTGCAGGTTGGAATAAAAACTTTTGAAATTGACCGTGAAATCGAAGCGGCCATCAGAGAGGTTGGCGGAAGACCTGCGTTTAAGGGATACCGCGGTTTTCCTTCCGCAAGCTGTATATCAATTAACAACGAAGTGGTTCATGGCATTCCAGGGAAACGAGTAATCCGTAATGGTGATCTGGTCAGCATTGACATAGGTATGGAAAGGGAAGGGCTTTACTCGGATACAGCATTTTCTTGTGTAGCCGGAAAAGGTTCCGCAGTGGCACGTAAGCTTTTACAGATTTGCGAAGAAGCATTGTACGCTGGTATCCGGGAAGCTGTGGATGGAAATCGTGTGGGTGATATTTCCCATGCTATTCAGGAAACTGTCGAAAAAAACGGTTTCTCCGTGGTCAGAGACTTTGTGGGGCATGGTTTGGGACGTTCGCTACACGAGGAACCACAAATTCCAAATTTTGGAAATCGGGGTGAAGGATCCGTTCTCAAGGAAAGCATGTTGTTAGCCATTGAGCCTATGGCTAATGAGAAGGGATACCGGGTATGTATTCAAAAAGATGGGTGGACGGTTGTTACAGAAGACGGTGGCCTGTCGGCTCATTTTGAGCATACCGTCCTGGTTGGTAACGGAAAACCAGAAATACTTACCCAGCAAACAAGGGGGGATAGGACGAACTGATGCCGAAAAACGAAGATATTATTGAAGTCACCGGTAAAGTTGTCGAACCGCTTCCAAATGCCATGTTTCGCGTGGAGTTGGAGTCGGGAAAGGTTATTCTCGCGCACATATCTGGAAAGATGCGCATGCATTATATCAGGATTCTGCCGGGAGATCGGGTGACTGTCCAAATATCACGTTACGATCCCAGTAGAGGGCGTATTACGTATAGACACAAATAGCTGAGGTTGAATTTTGGTTTGGGAGGTATTACAATGAAGGTCCGTGCTTCCGTCAAAAAATTATGCGAAAAGTGCAAGATTATCCGCCGCGGGGGAAGAGTAGTGGTATTGTGCTCAAACCCAAGGCATAAACAGAGACAAGGTTAGGAGGTTTTCCATGGCCAGAATAGCAGGCGTGGATTTGCCCAACAATAAGAGAATTGATGTCGCTTTAACATACGTATATGGAATTGGTCAGGTTCTCTCCCAGCGAATACTGTCTGAAGCAGGAGTTGATCCTGGAATACGAGTGAGAGACCTTACCGACCAGGAAGCCCTGAAAATACAAAAAAACGTGGAAAAGTATGCTGTCGAGGGTGAGTTAAGGGCTCAGGTTTCACAAAACATTAAACGCCTGATATCCATTGGCTGTTATCGGGGAATGAGGCATCGAAGAGGAGCACCTGTTCGCGGGCAAAGAACACGAACGAACGCTCGCACAAGAAAAGGATCGCGCCGAACAGTCGGTATTAAGCGCAAGAAATGAGCACCACCTCATTATGATGAACTTTTATTAAAAGTTCATAGAAACTGCACACCTGCGGTATAACCAACAGTGGCAAGTGTAAACTATGAAGGGTAGTTTTTTGTAAATCAGTATTCAGGAGTCAGAATTATGTAAATCAGTATTCAGGAGTCAGAATGTTTTTAGTCCGTCACGGCGAGGAGCGAAGCGACGCGGCAGTCTATGCTTGTGTGTACGCAAAAAGCATAGATTGCCACGCACCACATACCGGTGGTGCTCGCAAGACAAGAGAAATAA
>SKXZ01000121.1 GCA_007128145.1 Candidatus Nitricultor lacus
CATACCTCTCCTGGCAAGGGTTGGGGGCATTCGGCAGGTGAATGAATACTTTTTTCCTCGTATTTCCCGGGACCATAGACAAACGATGTGATGCGGACTGGTCTGTCAGTTGGAATCTGGACCAATGTTCCAGGAGGTTGACCCAATCCGGCAGGATTTCGAATGATCGGCTTCTTGAGCATCTCCACTCTTCTCCTGTACATGAATTATTGGAGTGTTGGAGCATTTGTGCGGAAAAGCCTTGCAAAAAAAGGCTTTTCCGCTTCTTTGAGAGTTCGGCGTCTTTGTCATTCTTTCAGTCTTTCTTACCTCTCAATCACCTCTGTCTTTGAAGCTTTATTCTTCTTCCGGCAGTGGTTCTCCCGCATCGTCTATTTCTTCGACTTCGGCCGGTGGAGGAGGGGAGGAAAAAACACGCGTGCGTTCTTCCAGCGACATTCCGAGAGATTTGAAGAAAGTTGCGAGGGCCACGTTATAGTCAAACTGTGCCTGCAGAAAGGCAGTTTCGGCTTCATATGCCCGGTTCTGGCTGTCCATGAGATCAAGGCTCGTGATGACGCCTGCATCAAACCGGGCCTGGTCGATGCGCAGGCGCTCACGTGTGACATGCAGGTTCCCCTCCTGCAAAGGAATCTGGCGCTTTGCTTCGTTCAGGTTCTGGTAATTCCGTCGTATTTCTATCTCTATACGTTCCTTGAGATCAGTGAGGTCAATCCTGGCATTTGCGAGTCCTACCCGGGCTTTTTCTCTTTCCAGGGGAGGGGTGAAATCTGTGCTCTTTACCTCCACATCTTTTTCCCTCAGCACTACGGTATCTTCGGCAATCTTGATTTCAAGGCGGTTTACGAGCGCGTGATCGATGCTTTCATCGATAGTGATGTCCGGTTGCCCTGTTTCAAGTTCTGTGGAAAGAAGAAGCGGCATGTCCGCTCTGCGTCCGAGGAGAAGATTCAGGCTTCTTCGTGCGAGCTCCAGGGCGCTCTCAGCCCGGATGCGTTCTGACTGGGCACGTGCTTCCTCAAGCTCCGCTGACTGGACATCGATCTCTGCCACCATGCCGAGATCCAGGCGGGTCCGCATTTCATCCAGCTGTTTGCGGGCTCGTTCCAGGTTCTCTTCAGATATTTGCAAAGCACGTTCGGAGCGCAGCACGTTGTAATAGGCTTCCTCCACTTCCATGGCCTGGTCTGCCCGCGCCATCTCGAAATTGCGCTGGGCGACGCGCCAGGAGGTTTCCAAAGAAAGTTCCTGCAGAATGGAGGGGCTGAGAAGAAGATTCGCCCGTCCTTCCCGGTAGGAAATCTCCTCCTCCTGGAGTTCGAGAGTGGCTTTTTCCATGGCGGTTCCATCCCGCAAAGCGATGGCTACCGCCTGTTCCAAGGAAAGCGGTGATGTATTCTCTTCAGCCGAAGCTGAAAAGACCAATACCAACATCAATACAGCGACTATAATGGAAACATGTGAATGAGCTTTTTTCATGATGGTAGCGGCTAAGCCGCAACACCTCCTCTGTAATAATTTCTATTCATATCGTAAGGCTGTGATGGGATCCAGACGACTCGCCCTGCGCGCGGGAAAGATGCCGAAAAAAAGGCCGACTCCCACCGCGACCAGGAAGGCAATTACCGCTGATTCCAATGATACAAGGGTTGTCATATCACTCAAGCGGGAAATGACAATTGAACCTAACACTCCCAGCATGATACCGATGATTCCCCCCAACCCACTCAGGGTAGATGATTCAATAATGAATTGAGTCATGATATCAGAAGGTCGGGCACCAATGGCCTTGCGCAAACCGATTTCCCGGGTCCGCTCGGTGACTGACACCAGCATGATATTCATTATGCCGATTCCTCCTACCAGTAAAGAGATACCGGTAATTCCGGCTAAAAGCAGTGTCACGGTTCCGGTTACCTGGTCGATGGTATCCAGTATATCCTGTTGATTTATGATGGAATATTGATCATCTCCACCCAGCCTGCGGGTGAAGAAACCCTCGATATAGCTGGTCACAGGTCTCGTATCGGCAGCTGTTGCCGTTTGGACGGTAATACTCTGTATAGTGCGCACCCCGGTGAGCCTTCTTTGGGCGGTGGTGATGGGGACAAAGACCCGGTCACCCAGATCGCGCCCAAAAGCTGATTTTGGTTCCATCACTCCGATGATGGTGAAAGATACGTTGCCCACGCGTACGTTCTTTCCCAAGGCGTTGGTGGAGGTTCCGAACAGCTCTTCAGCCACCGTTTTTCCCAGTACGATCACCCTGCTTGCGTTTTCAAGCTCAAAAGAGGTGAAAAAACGCCCGGTTTGAGGAAAAAAATTCTGTATATCCGGATAGTTAGGAGTGGTTCCCACCACGGTAGAACGAATGTTCTCACGTTGGAAGGTGACAATGGAAGAAGAGTTTATTTCACTCCCCACCCGGATGATGTCGGGGATATATTCTTCCTCGACCATGTGCTTGAGGTCGCTATACAT
The DNA here is from genome assembly GCA_007128145.1 of Candidatus Nitricultor lacus. Taxonomy (GTDB): domain Bacteria; phylum Atribacterota; class Atribacteria; order Atribacterales; family Atribacteraceae; genus Nitricultor; species Nitricultor lacus. The sequence continues at coordinate 2,482 of SKXZ01000121.1, forward strand.
CTGGTAGTTGAAATCACGGGAGGGTTGGGCCGCCTGCACCGCCATGCCGGGACGTGGCCTGGTTCTTCCGGGTACCACCGTAAGGACGTTGGACCCCAGTTCTCCTATCTGTTCGGTGATTTGCATCCGGGTGCCCTGGCCGAGTGATACCATTGAGACCACCGCCGCCACCCCGATGATTACCCCGAGCATAGTGAGAATAGAACGGAGCTTGTTCGCCGTGAGGCTCGAGAGAGCCGTGCGCAAACTTTCGTAAAAATTCATTGGGCCATCTCCGCCTCCTGAACATGCTCATTCTCCTCAATTTCCTGGATCCTGTCGTCCGCCCGTAGTCGTTCATTTACCACTTCATCTGCAATCAGCGACCCATCGCGGAATTTCAGAATCCGGCGTGCGTGCCGGGCAATGTCGTCTTCGTGGGTGACCAGAATAATGGTCTTGCCCTGGTCGTTGAAATCCTGAAAAATTTTCATCACTTCCTCGCCGGAGCGACTGTCCAGGTTGCCAGTGGGCTCATCCGCCAGGATGATGGAAGGTTCGTTGACCAGTGCCCTGGCTATAGCTACCCGTTGTACCTGCCCTCCTGAAAGCTGGTTGGGGCGGTTTTCCATGCGGTCAGCGAGCCCTACCGCTCCGAGATACCTTCGCACCACCTCAGTACGGGTACTACGCCCTATGCCTTTGTAGATAAGGGGAAGCTCCACGTTTTGAAAGGCGGTGAGGCGGGGTAAAAGATTGAAGCTCTGGAATACAAAACCGATTCTCCGGTTACGCGTGCGGGCAAGAGCTTTTTCGTTCAGCTTCGAGACCGCCTCTCCTTCGATGAAATAGGTACCCGAAGTGGGACGGTCGAGGCATCCCAGGATATTCAAAAGAGTGGATTTCCCCGAACCGGAAGGCCCCATCACCGCGACGAAGTCTCCCTTTTCCACATTGAAACTCACCTCCCGCAGAGCGTGTACCTCGAAACCTTCACCCCGGTAGACTTTGCTGATTGAATCAATCCTAATGACAGGAACATTAAGCTGATTTTCCTTCATATTGATTTTTTCCTCCTTGCCAGGGAACGCAAGCTCCCCTGAGCTTGAAACAAACGGTTCATGGAATATTTCACTAAAACCCCTGGTATTATCGGGAAGCACCCCCTCCAGGCGAAGGACCCCCCATAAACCGTATGCCCCCGCTGGCTGCAGGAATGTTTTCAGATGTAACGGCAATGCCCAATACTTCATTGTCTTCTTCGAGACCCCCGGTTATTTCGATATGTGTTTCACTGCGCAGGCCCACTTCAATCTGGCGGGTTTCCGGCCTTCCTCCTTCTCCCATGGCGGTTACTGCATATCCCTGGGGAGTCTCCTGCACCGCATCGAGAGGAAGTACCAAAACGTCTGAACGTGCTTCGAGCACCACCTCAACGTCCACGGTCATCCCGCTTCTGAGCATTCCGTCAGGGTTCGGCACCAGCGCATTCACTTCATATGTAACGATGTTGTCTATCACAACACCCTCATAGGCGATGGAGCTGACCTCCCCCTCAAAACGGTGATCAGGGAGGGCGTCCGGTGTAATAAAGGCGGGAACCCCCTCGTAAATGCGGGGAATATCGATCTCGTTTATGGGAACCGAAGCTTTCATGGTGTCGAGATCTGCTATCACTGCCATGTTTCTTCCCAGGCTTGAGGCGGGATCTATCAGGTCCCCCGTTTTCACTTCTATTTCGATCACCGTACCGTCGAGGGGGGAACGCACAGTAGCGGCCTCCACCTTGTCACGGGCCGTATCAAGATCCGCTTCAGCTTTAGCCAAGCGGGCTTCGACTACCGCGATATCCTCTGGCTCTGCTCCCTTGATGAGTTTTTCCCAGTTTCTTTCCGCCGCCTCCAGGCGCTTTTCCAGGGATCGAACTTCTCGCTCGCTTTCCCGCAGTGTGCGGCTCGCGATTCCATTGCGCGCGGCAAGGAGAAGGTTGCTTTCGTACTCTTCTTTCGCTCTTTCAAAAGCGATGCGTGCATCCTCGAGCGTTGATTCGGCTTGGGCAATTTCGGCCTCATCCGGACCATCAAGGAGAGAATCCAGCTCGGAACGCAGGGAGAGAACATCGGCCTCTGCCTGCTTCAACCGCACCCGCCATTCACTCACGTCCAGGGTAAGGAGGGGTTCTCCCTTTTTTACCCGATCTCCTTTTTCCACCAGGATCTCTTTAACGGTTCCTTCCACCTCTGTACTGATTTCCACCCGGTCTGACGAGTTGAGAGTCCCCAGGGCGGAAACCGTCTCGGCTATATCACTGCGTTCTGCTCTCACTACGGGCCCCAACTCCTCGAAGAGCGGGGCGTCGGCGGCATTGAGTCTGCGAAAACGCTGCAGAGCGAATGCGCTCACTCCCAGTACAATGGCAAGTGATAGCATGATAAAAATCTTTTTTTTCTTATTCATGAGTTCATTCACTTCCTATAATTTCATTAAGGGGTATGGCTAACCCTGCTGTCTGGTATAGTCTTGCCAGAGCCAGTATTGCTTCATGCGCGCTTGCTTCCTCGTTCAAGCGAGCCAGCAGAAACTGGTATTCAGCTGAATGGAATTCACGGTCGGTTATGAATCCTTCCCTCATCTGCACTTCCCTCGCTGCATAATTTTTCTGTTCGATCTGGCTGGAAAGAGAAGCTAAATGATAGCGATTGGCGGTACGCAGCACTTCCTGGTAGGCTTCCTCTATTTCAATCTCGAGAGTATTTCTCTGAGCCAAAAGCCGCCGCTCAAGCTGCTGGGTACGGATTTCACCCTGTTGTTCCCGTTCCCGCCCCACGCCTCCATCGAAGGGAATCCAGGTTACTTCGATTCCCGCTCCCCAACCGGTATCCCGGGGAGAAAATTCGGAAACTGCATTATTGTTGAAGGGCAATTCGTCGCCCTCAGTTACCTGTCCCCGCAGTTCCCATCCCAAGTCCCACTCCGGACTTGCCGAACTCAGGGTAAAGGACCAGTCATCTTCAACCAGCGTTCCCGTCAACCCGATGCGAGGCTGGCGGGCACGCCGCACATCGTCTAAGTCCAGGCGGACTTTTTCCAGTTCATTCGATATTTCCATGATCCGGGGGTGATCCTGGTGAGCACGGGAAAGCAGGGAGGGAAGATCAGGATTCCCTGCTCTCGGGAGGAAGGTGTTTTCCAATGCGGGCCGTGACCCTTTTTCCAGACCTATGAGCTGGTTCAACCTTTCATGGGCCAAATTCAGAGCAGTTTCCGAGCGCTCCAGGTTGAACTCCGCCTCACTGAGGTTTTGTTCAGATCTCAAAAGATCCTGTTCAGTGGCGTTGCGCTGCCGGAAAAGCACCGCCGTGTCTTCATAGGCGGTTTCTGCAAGCTTCAGGGCCATCCGGTTGGCATCCCTTGTCCTTTCTTCGGCGATAACCGTGAAATAGGCTCCCATCACCTGTATCGTGACTTCGTCCCTGGTAAGCAGAAACTGACGCTCGGCTGTTTCAAGGTCGATTTCTGCTTTGCGCGTGTCTGTCGGCTCAATACCGATTCCCCGCAGGGGGATAGTGTCCTGGACCGTCACGCCGATACCGGAAGCAGTGTTGCCGGCGATACCCAAAGATCCGGTTATGGTAACGGTAGGATCGAAGATGTCCTCTTGTGCGATACGCAGGCTGGAACGGGATATCTCCACCGCGTCGCGGGAATCGAGTATGGAAAGATTGTGTTCCCATGCGTATTCTACGGCCTCAAGCAGGGAGAGTGTATCTTGCCGGGATGATGTTTCGTCTCCCCTGGCAAAAGGAGTGAGCCATAAAAGACAGAGAAGGAAAAGGAGAAAAAAACCGGTTTTCCCGCGTTCTCTTTGTCGTTGCACTTTTTTCACTGGCTTCACCTCGAGTAATATATTGATATAAAGTTCCTCATAATCGTTCCTCAATTTTCGTCAAAATACCTTTGAGCGTTTCTATTTCCTCTTTTGAGAGAGACCGAGCGCATCGCGCCCTGGGGCGAGCTGCTCTCGACCGCCGCCCGCTACCGCGGTGCCGTGGGCTGTGTCACCGACGGCTTGGTTCGCGACGTCCGGCAGATCCGCGAGATGGGCTTTGCCGTCTTCCACGGCGGTATCGGCCCC
>SKXZ01000184.1 GCA_007128145.1 Candidatus Nitricultor lacus
AGAAGCAAGAAGCTGTGCCCGGTTCCGGTGCAACTCATCAAATGCACCTGCCTTCACAAGACTTTCAATAACACGCTTGTTTAAGATGCGTTGATCCACTCGCTCTAAAAAATCCTGTACACTTTTATAACGGCCTTCCTTTCTCTTCGCAAGAATTTCTTGTACTGCGTTATCTCCCACGTTTTTCACAGCCGAAAAACCAAATCGTATTTTCTTTTCCCCCACAACGGTAAAGTTTGACAGACTCTCGTTAACATCCGGAGGCAGCACCTTGATTCCCAATCTTTTACATTCCACAATAAATTTTGCTACTTTATCGCTGTCGTTGGAAACACTGGTCAGACAAGCAGTCAAGTACTCGGTGGGGTAATGAGTTTTCAGGTATGCTGTCTGATATGATATAAGAGCATAGGCTGCACTGTGGGATTTGTTGAAACCATAACCAGCAAAATATTCAATGAGCTCAAACACTTCCTCGGCAACAGTTTTTTGGTACCCTCGCTCAATGGCCCCTTCAATAAAACGTTCTTTTAGTTCCCTCATCACCTCCGGCTTTTTCTTGCCCATGGCTCTGCGTAGGATATCAGCCTGTCCCATGCTGAAACCGGCTAATTCACTGGCTATCTTCATCACCTGTTCCTGGTAGAGAATAACACCATAGGTTTCCTGTAAAACCTTTTCCAGGTTTGAATGGGGATATGAAATATTGATTTGGCGATGTTTGCGGCGTATAAAATCCTCGATCATCCCACTTCCCAGTGGACCAGGGCGATACAAAGCCAATAGAGCTGTTAAATCTTCAAGTTTTTCGGGCCGCAGTCTTTTTAACAATTCCTTCATGCCCGAACTTTCCAGCTGGAAAACACCGATCGTTTCCCCTCTCGAAAGGAGCTCAAAAGTCGCCCTGTCATCTGTCGGTATTTCCTCAACTACAATCTTCCGGTTTCGAATCTCACTGATAATCCGAACCGCTTTTTCCATTACAGTGAGAGTCCGTAAGCCGAGGAAATCCATCTTTAACAATCCCAGTTCCTGCAAAGTATCCATGTCAAACTGGGTGACAATTTCATCCCCATTCATTTTTTGCAGGGGGGAATAGTTCGTGATGGGCAAATTCGATATAACTACTCCCGCAGCGTGTACTGACGCGTGGCGGCACAACCCTTCCAGGCGACGGGCAACATCGATAAGGTGAGAAGCGTCACGATTTTCTTTCACAAGAGTACGTAATTGAGCATTTGTTTCCATAGCTTTCTCAATAGTAATTCCAGGTCCCCCCGGTATAAGCTTTGCTATTTTATCGACATCTCCATAACTCCATCCCAACGCCCTTCCTACGTCACGTACGGCCTGGCGGGCCATCATTCGACCGAAGGTAATGATTTGAGCCACATTTCCGCTTCCATATTTTTCTGATACATACTCGATCACTTCATCACGCCGCTCAAAACAAAAATCAATGTCTATATCAGGCATGCTGATCCGGTCCGGGTTCAAAAATCTTTCAAAAAGAAGACCATTTCGAATAGGATCGATATTCGTTATACCCAAAGAATAGGCAACGATACTTCCCGCTGCAGAACCCCTTCCGGGTCCCACCATAATCGAATTCCTGCGGGCGTAATCAACAAAATCCCAAACAATCAGAAAATACGGTGAATAGCCCATCTGCTCGATAACCCCGAGCTCATATTCAAGGAGCTTGACAGCCCTGTTATCCGGTGGATTCCCATAACGTTTTTGAAGTCCTTTTTCGCATAAATGACGTAAATAAGAATCTGCATTGAATGCTTCCGGTACAGGAAATTCCGGGAGAAAGACCTTCCCGAGGTCCAGTTCAACATTACACATTTCGGCGATTTTCTCTGTGTTCTCTAATGCTTGAGGTAAATCGGCGAAATCCTTTTCCATTGCCTCCGGTGGTTTGAAATAAAACTCTTCGGTGGCAAATCGCAACCTTTTGGGATCTTCAAGATTGGTGGCTGTTTGAATGGCAAGCAATACATCATGAACCTTTGCATCATGGGCTTGGAGATAATGACAATCATTAGTTGCAACCAAAGGTATTTCAAGACGGCGTGAGAGATCGGTCAAAGCATGGTTAACTTTCTCTTGCTCCGGAATGCCGTTTTCCTGCACTTCCAAATAAAAATGATCTTTTCCAAATATTTCACGGTATTCAAGAGTAACCTTTTCTGCTGTACTCAAATCTCCATTGAGAATATTCCGGGGGATCTCTCCGGCCAGACAGGCAGACAGGCAAATCAGTCCCTCTGCATGCTTGCGCAGACTCTCCTTGTCTACTCTCGGTTTGTAATAGAACCCTTCTAAAAACCCTAAGCTTACCAATTTCACCAAGTTACGGTATCCTTCCTGATTGCGGGCGAGAAGGACAAGGTGATAAGCTGATTCACTCCCCTTCACTGCAACTTTTTCAAACCGACTGCCGGGAGAAACATATACTTCACAACCTATAATCGGTTTGATACCAGCTTCTTTTGCCTTTTTATAGAAATCGACAACACCATACATCACGCCATGATCGGTGATAGCCAAAGCTTTCATGTCGTATTCTCTTGCCTTTTGAATTAATTCACCTATACGGATAGAGCCGTCCAACAGACTGTATTCTGTATGCAGATGAAGATGAGAAAAAGCCATATCATCCCCCCGCTGAGAGTTGCTTGTAAAGAACGTTTTTCACCATTTCAGGGCTTGCCTGGCCCCGTGTTTGCCGCATAACCTGGCCAACTAAGAAGTTAAACGCTTTCTGCTTCCCACCCAGGTAATCGGCTACACTTTGGGGATTGTTTTCTATCACATCAACAACGATATTTTCGAGTTCTTTTTCGCTACTGATAAAAGAAATACCACGCTTGGATATTACCTCACGGGCATTCATGCCGCTTGTAAACATTTCTTCCAGGACACTTTTTGCTATGGTTCCGCTTATTTCCTTTTTTTCTATCATACGCAACAATTCAGTGAATGCTTTTGGGGTTATTTCGCTCTGGTTAATGTTTTTACCCAAGTTTTTGAGGTTTCTCAACACTTCAGTGGTTATCCAGTTACATACTGTTTTGGGTTTATTCAGCTCTTTAAGGCATTCCTCGAAAAAGTCAGCGAGCATTTTGCTGGAAACCAATACTCCCGCTTCACTCTCGGTGAGCTCGTACTCGAGCATAAACCGTTCTTTACGTTCAAGTGGGAGCTCTGGGAGCTTTTCTCTGATATTCATCAGAGAAGCCTCATCAATAGAAAAAGGCAGCAAATCCGGGTCCGGGAAATACCGGTAATCCTCTGCCTCCTCCTTACCCCTGGAGGAGACTGTTACATGTTTAATCTCATCCCAATGACGCGTCTCTTGAGAGATTTCCTTCCCCTCATGAAGCAATACTTTCTGCCTCTCAACCTCAAAGCTGAGCGCCCGGTAAACGGAACGAAAGGAATTCATATTCTTCACTTCCACCTTGACTCCCATCTCCCCGGGATTCCGGGATAGGGAAATATTTGCATCGCACCGCAAAGAACCCTCCTCCATGTTGCCATCACTTACCTCGAGATAGCGCACAAGAGAGCGGAACATCATAAGACATTCACGGGCTTCTTCGGGAGAACGTATATCCGGTTCTGTTACAATTTCCGCCAGCGGAATTCCACTTCGATTGAAATCCACTCCGCTTTGGTCCGGCATAAGAGCCATTCCTTCATGTACGAGTTTACCCGCGTCTTCCTCCACATGAACCCTCTTGATCCGAACAGATTTTCGTTGACCCTGCAGTGCATAATCAATACTTCCATTCACACCTATAGGATAATCATATTGTGATACCTGGTAGCCCTTGGGAAGATCCGGATAAAAATAATTTTTCCGATGAAAAACTACCTTGGGAAGTATCCGGCAACCGAGAGCCAGCGCAAGCTGTAAGGCAAGATCGAGCACTCTCTGGTTCAACACCGGCAATGAGCCAGGTAGACCCAGGCATACCGGACAGGTTAAGCTATTTGGACCTTTTCCAATGTAATCCGTGCCGCACCGACAAAACATTTTTGCCCGGGTTGACAACTGGCAATGAACTTCCAGTCCGATGGTTATTTTTAAGTTATTCATCATCTCCCTCCTTCACATCAGGTACTGCGGGAATTGGTGGCTCAACGGATAACAATTCCTCGAGAAAAAGAGCCAAACCAAACATTCTATCTTCCCTAAAGGGACCAGCGATAACTTGGAGACCTACGGGTAGTCCATCCCTGTTAGCGCAATTCAGCGAAAGGCTTGGAAGTCCTGCCATGGCAGAAGGTACTGTCAGGATATCTGTGAGATACATTTGATAAGGATCGGAGATCTTCTCTCCTAATTTGAAGGGAAAACAGGGAGATGAGGGAGTGAGCAAGATGTCACAGGCTTCGTATGCTTTTTCAAAGTCCTGTCTTACAAGGGTGCGTACTTTCATCCCTTTCAAATAAAACTCATCATAATAGCCGGAACTCAGGGCATACGTTCCGAGCATAATACGCCGTTTTACCTCGTTACCAAAACCTTCAATTCGGGTTCGGTGATACATTTCCATCAAGGTCTTTACACCTTGAGCCCGCTTCCCATAAAGAACTCCATCAAAACGAGCAAGGTTCGAACTTGCTTCAGCAAGCGCTACAAGATAATAAGCCTCCAAAGCGAAATCAGTATGTGGCAGGGATATTTCGATGACATCAAACCCTTCCTTGGCGAGTTTTTCCACCGCAGAAGCAACTTCTTCAGAAATGGAACGATCCACCCCGGAAGAAAAGTATTCACGTGGTATACCCAAACGCATTTTCCTGGTTTCTTCATACGAAGGTATATCTGAGGTGGAAAACGGTGGATAGGGGGCGCATGTAGAATCCAGAGGATCTTCCCCACTTAAAACTTGCGCCAGTAAAGCAGCATCCGACACAAACCGAGATAGGGGACCAACTTGATCCAATGAAGAAGCGAAGCTTACTACACCATAGCGGGAAACACGTCCGTACGTTGGTCTAACCCCTACAACGCCACAAAATGCCGCGGGCTGGCGAACCGAACCCCCCGTATCCGAACCTATTGCCAATGGAACTTCCAGAGAAGCCACCGCCGCAGCGGAACCCCCGCTTGAACCACCGGGCACCCGACTCAGGTCGAGTGGATTGCGAGTCGCACCAAACACGCTGCTTTCGGTTGATGAACCCATGGCAAACTGATCAAGATTCGTTTTACCGAAAATTATCGCTCCTGCCCGCCTTAAACGCTGCACCACAGTTGCCTCGTACGGAGATACATAGTTCTCAAGGATATGGGAACCGCAGGTGGTAGGAATGCCGCTTACACAGATATTGTCTTTGACAGCCACGGGGATACCAAACAACTGAGGGAGTTCCTCATCGGCAGGAGGAAATTTTTCCATTTCTTCTGCCTGACGGAGAACACGTTCAGCATCAAGATGTAAAAAGGCATTGATAAAAGGTTCCCATTGAGAACATCGCTCCAGAAAAATTTTGACCAGTTCCCTTGGTGAAATATCACCTTTTTGAAGTATTCTGCGATAATCACTAACGCGATAGTTTTTCATTTCTTCAGCAGTCATTTCAACCCTCCTGCTTGTCCACGATTTTCGGGACAATAAAATACCTGTCCTCCACTTTTGGTGCAGCCCGCATCACCTCTTCCTCTCTTCCCCATTCTACCGGCTGGTCCGGATTCACAGGAGGACTTGTCCAGGTAATGTGAGAAGTGGGAGATACATTTGAGAGGTCGAGAGTGTCGAGTTTTTCAAAATGAACAAGGATATTGTTGAGATCACGAAAAAAAGTTTCGAGTTCTTGCTCAGTAAACTCCAATCGAGAAAGATGTGCCAATTTTTTGACTTGCTCGAGCGTTATCGTTTTTTTCACACCATCACCCCATCTCGCTACTCCAACATGGAATAAAAATCCTGTTCTGTAAGTATCTTGACACCTTTTTCCCGTGCTCTTTCCAATTTTGAACCTGGATTCGTTCCTACCACCAGGAAATCCGTACGGGAAGATACCGCCGAACTCACCGAGGCCCCTCTCTCTCGCGTTGTTTCTTCCGCTTGTGCTCGAGTCAAGCCAGACAAAGTACCGGTAAAAACGAAAGTTTTTCCTCTCCAAGGAGGGTCTTGTTTTTTTTCTTCACGCATCTCGGGGGAGGGCTTGACTCCTAGCTCCAAGAGATTCTTGATCATCTGCTGGTTTTCATCCAAGGAGAAAAAGGCTGATACAGCCTCAGCGACTTTGGGTCCGATACCTTCAACCTGTATAAACTCAGCGTACGACATCCCCATAATTTTTTCAAGCGTACCTGCTTGTTGGGCCAAGACGGCTGCCACAACTTTACCAGTATATCTGATACCCAAGGCATAGAGAAATCGCGAAAGTGATCGATTTTTTGATCTTTCAATTGAAGAGAGGAGTTTATCAGCTGATTTTTTCGCCATTCTTTCCAGAGAGACAAGGGCTTCTTCACGAAGCTGATATATATCAGGTATAGATTGAACAATTTTTTTATCAACCAATTGTTCAACCTCCTGTGC
>SKXZ01000200.1 GCA_007128145.1 Candidatus Nitricultor lacus
AAAAAATGACAATCCTTCCGTCATCTTGTATATCAATATCAGCTCCAGTTTCTTCCACGATTTTCTTTATCACCTTTCCGCCTGGGCCTATTACAGCACCAATACGTTCGGGGTTTATTTCCAGTATTCCGATTTTTGGCGCGAAGGTAGAAATTGTCCCACGGGGTTTATCGATTACTTTATCCATAACATCCAGAATAGAGAAACGGCCTTCACGGGCTTTTTCCAAGGCTTCGCGGAAAAGCCCAACATCCAAACCCTTATTTTTCACGTCCAACTGGATTGCGGTAATACCTTTTTGGCTGCCCGCTACTTTGAAATCCATCTCCCCATAATGGTCTTCTGAGCCTAAAATATCCATCAGGAGAATATTTTGATCTCCATGTATTATCAAGCCGATTGATAAGCCGGCACATGAAGAGAGAACAGGAACCCCGGCATCCATCAGAGAAAGGCTGCTTCCGCAGACGGTTGCCATGGAAGACGAACCGTTGGATTCCAATATTTCTGAAACCACTCGCACTGTGTATGGAAATTCTTTTTCCGGGGGGAGGAAGATTTCCAACGCTCTTTCAGCGAGCGCTCCGTGTCCGATTTCACGCCTCCCCGGTCCTCTCAGGGGTCGGACTTCACCCACGCTGAAGGGGGGAAAATTATAATGAAGCATAAAGCGTTTTGCCTCTTCATCCTGCAAACCATCCACCCTCTGTTCTTCGCTTGAGGCGCCGAGTGTTGTGATGGCTAAAGCTTGTGTTTGACCCCTGGTAAAGAGTGCGGAACCATGGGTACGAGGAAGGATCCCCACTTCACAACCGATGTCTCGAATTTCATTCGGGAGTCTTCCGTCTTGTCGGTGTCCTTTTACGGCGATTAATTCCATGACCTTTTCTTTTACCAGGTTTTCCCAGGACGGAGCAAATGCTGTCAGGGTATCGAATTTCTCTTCGGCCTCTTTACGCGCTGCTTGCTCCAGCATACGCATTTCAACCATTCTATCGGATTTCCCCGATATGGAAATGACCTCTTTGATTCTCTCTTCGTAATTCTCCTGTATAAAGGAACGGATCTCTTCCAAGTAAGGAGGCATAACCATTTCAAGCTTGGGACGTCCCCAATCAGCGATAATCGCTCGTTGTGCATCGATAATTTGTACAATATGCTGGTAGGCGAACTCCAAACCTCCGTACACTTCTTCTTCTTTCGCCTCCTTCGCACCCGACTCTATCATGGTAATTCCCTGCTCAGTTCCCGCAACCACGAGATCCAGTACACTTTCTTCCAGTTGGTCCAGGGAGGGATTCAAAACGTATTCGTCTTGTATTAATCCAACCCGGCATGCGCCAACGGGGCCAGAGAACGGAATCTGGGACAATCCGAGGGCGAGAGAAGCTCCATTGATTGAGATGACATCAGGAGGGTTACTTTCGTCTACAGAGAGTACCGTAGCCACTACATGAGTATCATTACGGTAAAGCTCAAGAAAAAGCGGACGTAATGAACGGTCAATCAGCCTGGCGCTTAAAATGGCATCTGTGCGAGGTCTTCCCTCTCGTTTAATAAAACCTCCAGGTATTTTCCCTGCTGCGTAAAACCTTTCTTCGTAATCAACCAAAAGAGGCGTAAAATCAATGTCTCTTGGCTCTTCTGTGCCAGAGGCAGTTACCAAAACCACCGTATCTCCCAACCGAACACAGGCTGACCCCCATGCCTGCTTGGCCATCTTGCCTGTTTCCACTATTAACGATTGATCCCCAAAGGGAATTTCTGCTTTTTTTATGGTAAAAACCTCCTCTTACTTTCTTAAACCAAGTTTTTCAATAACCGAGAAATAACGATCAACATGATATTTTTTCAGGTAATTCAATAACCGCCTGCGCTGACCAACCATGATAAAGAGTCCGCGGCGGGAATGGAAATCCTTGGAATGGACTTTCAAATGTTCTGTCAGCTCTTTTATATTTTCCGTTAAAAGCGCTATTTGTACTTCAGGAGATCCATTATCGTCTTCGTGTATCTTGTAATTTTCAATTATTTCCCTTTTCTTTTCTTTCGTTAGTGCCAAAGTTTACAACACCCCCATTTTTTCCCCATTCAATGTGTAGTTTATCATACAGGAAGATCGCTGTAAATAGAGCTCGAGTGTCTCTAAATCGCGTGAAATCTGCCTTCGCAGCTCTTTCAGGGAAGAAAACATCACCTCTTCTCTCATAAAAGCAACAAGAGAAAGACATACTCGCATTCCATAGAGATTTTTTCTTTTCAAATCAGGTATATATGCTTCAGCTACAGGATTTTGCAATCCTCCAATGGTAGGTCTTGTTCCCACATAAATAAGCGCATGTTGGGAAAAATCTTTTCCTTGAACATAACCTGCATATACGCCTCTACCAGGTAAAAGTTTACGGGAACATGGATAAATGTTTGCCGTGGGAAACCCCAGGGTGCTTCCCAATTTTTGCCCCTTTCTTACGACTCCCTGGACAAAATAAGGGTATCCGAGCAAGGCGTTGGCCTTTTCAATTCTTCCACTGGTTATAAGTGTTCGTATTTTGGAGCTGGAAATCACTTCCTTTCCTTCTTGAACGGTTGGTACCGCCTGTACCGAAATATTCTTTGCTTGGAAACTTTTTTGTAAAAATTCTGCGTCACCCCTTGCTTGGTAACCAAATCGAAAATTTTCCCCAATATATACAGCCTCAGGATGAAAATTATCAGATAGATAAAGGAGAAATTCCTCAGGTCTCATTTCACGGATTGTTGTTCCAAATCGTATAAACCTCAGGATGCTGTTTTTATAATACCTCTTTAATACGAAATACTTTTCCCCATATGTGGTGATATAGCGAAAATCTGTTCCATTGACAAGGCTTTCCGGGTGAGGATATAACGTAAGAACTTGTAATGGATGTTTTATATAAGAGGCATGCTTATCTGCTTTATCCAAAACAGCCCTGTGACCACGGTGAATTCCATCAAAGAAGCCCAAAGCAAGCACCGTATTGGAAACAGTATTGTGTATCCCTCGAAAAAAAGCCATCTGCTTCTATCCGTCCAAAACAATCTCTGGTTGCAGAGAATTTTCTTCTCGCCCAGGTTTACCTATACCTAAAAAATTACTATTCCCGTATACCCTCACGTGTATCCCTTTTTGTTCCCCAGGCAACGCCATATCAACTTCATTTCCATGAGAGAACCGCACTGCGGCTTTGTCATTCAAGTCCACCTTTTCAAGCCAATACAGTGATTCTCCGGGAGGAATCGTGTTCAAGGTCAACGCCTCACGTTCATTCGCAACACCCTCAACCGGCATGCTCCCTCTCCAATCAAAACACCCGATCTTCTCCCGGCGCAGGGAACAAAGATATGCATAAGTACCAACTTTTCTCCCTAATTCTGCTGCGATACTGCGTATGTAGGTTCCACTTGAACAGACCACGTATAACTCGGCCCAGGGAAATTCCCCTTCCTGAAAAGAAACAACTTCCAAGCGTTTAATGCATACTGTTTTTTTGAATGATGGTACCTGTTTCCCTTTTCTTGCATAAAAATATAATGGTTTTCCTCGGTATTTACGTGCCGAGAAAAGCGGTACTTCTTGTGTTACTGTTCCTTCCATATCCTTTGCAGCAGCAACAACTTCGTGCTTTGTGATGTGATGACTGGAATAATGTGTAATTTTCCCCTGCACATCATAGGTGTCGGTTTCCAATCCAAATCGAACACAGGCCCGGTAACTTTTCAACAAATCATTGAATAAGGAGCTTATCCTCGTAGCCTTACCCCAACAGACCAAGATCATTCCTCGAGCAAATGGATCGAGCGTTCCTGTGTGGCCACATTTCCCTCCAAGGACTGATCGAACACGCTTAAGAAGATCATGGGATGTGATCCCTACTGGTTTATAGAGGTTTAATACACCTCCTGACGCTGATTGCTTCATTCCGTTACAGGATAAGTTTCGCTTTGGGGTATAAGTGTTGTGTTCTTATTTTCTAAATAATTTTTCAGAAAATCATTCACCCGGCTGATAACTTGCGGCAAATTCCCTGCCAACTTGAACCCCGCAGCTTTAAAGTGCCCACCTCCTCCAAAATGGTGAGCAATGGGTAACACGTTGATACGTCCCTGTGAACGAAGGCTGACCTTAAATAGCCCGGAATCGATTTCCTTGAGAAAAACAGAGATTTCTGCATCAGAGATATGAAGGCCATAATCAACAATGCCTTCTACATCCTCTTCTAAGGAATTACATTCAATAAAATCCTGTCTGGTCAGGTAAGTAAGGGCATAATGATATTGCGCGGAATATTTCATATTGTCCAATGCTTTACCCAATAGCTTCAAAGCTTCAAACCTGCGGTATTTAAAAACATAACGCATTATTGTGGCGACCGACGCACCTGCTTTAATAAGTTCATTCATTATTGAGAGCAAACCAGATTCGAGTTCAACGAACTGGAAACCACCGGTGTCTGTAATAAATCCTGTCATAATGTATGTAGCCAAATTGTTATCTAATGCGATATCAGCCTCTTTGACCAGCTGGTATATCATTAAGGAGGAAGAAGGACAGGTGTAATCAGTATAGTTCATTGTTCCATAGCCATGGTTGTCAGGATGGTGATCAATATTCACCACAATTGGAACTTTTTTCCTGAACTGGTCAACACGTCCCAATCTCTCGGGATTTGAGCAATCGACAACAACAAACACATCCCAGTCACAGCAGCTATTCCCTTGTTCATATTCTTCATAGAAAATTATATTTTCTATTTCGGGCAAGAAACGGTAAAAATAAGGGATACTTCCATCGTATAGCATACAAGTTTTCTTCCCAATTTTACGTAACATACTATTGATTGCCAACATAGAACCCAGGCCGTCACCATCAATATTCTGGTGTGAAGAAATGAGAAATGTATTATTCTCCGCTAACCGCTTAAAAAGGGTTTTTGTGTTCATTTGCCTTTGTCCGTATCCTTGGTTTTTCTGCTTATTTCATTTAACAAGTCTATAACGTGAGAAGCTTTATCCAATGTTGCGTCAGAAATGAAGACAATATCCGGCATGAACTTAATATGAATACGGTGGGCCAAAGCTCCTTTAATAAAGCCAGAAGCCTTCTCCAAGGCCTCGAACTTTTCTGTCACTTCTTTTGGCGTACCTGGAAAATGAATAAATATTCTTCCAATCCTTAAATCAGGTGTTACCTCAACCTTGGTTATGGTGAACCGGTTTAATCTCTCATCCTCGACATCGGAAAGCAGAATAAGAGATATCTCTCTTTTTATAAGCTCTTGAATTCTCTGGATTCTTTGCTCTTTCATGTTCCTTTCACCATACTTTCACAACTGTCAATACTTTCTCCCCCCGGGAACCATTATCAATACACGTCCATGGTAACCTGAAGTACCTCCAGACGGTCGTCGTCTTCTAAAAAACACAACACGCGTTCTATATTCCTTTTTACGCGTTCTTCATCTTCTCCAACCAGAGAAACACCAAAGCTCCCTCGATCCCACATCTTCTGGGCAAGAATTTCAATAATAGAAATATTGAAACGGTTACGAAGCCTGTGTTTCACTGAATTCATGACCCGTCTTTTATCCTTGAGCGAAAAACTTTGATTGATGAGGATATCTATTTGACAAACACCGACCCTCATTGTTTTTCCCGAATTTGATAAACTTCTAAAATATCTCCTTCTTCGTAATCTTGAAAGTTTTGCAACCCTATTCCACATTCATACCCCATGGCAACCTCCCGGACGTCATCTTTAAAGCGCTTCAGAGATACTATTTTTTCTCCTTCCGCCATTATCTCTCCTTGGCGTATTACCTTAACGAGAGAACCCCTGTCGACCTTACCTTCTGTTACATAGCTACCGGCAATGGTTCCTGAACGGGGTACCTTAAAAATCGCCCTGACTTCCGCCTTTCCCACTGTTTCTTCAACCATGACCGGGGCTGCCATGCCTTTTACGGCACGCTCTATATCGTCAATCACATCATAAATGATACGATATGTTCGTACATCGACACTTTCTCTTTTGGCCGTTCGCATAACTTCATTAGAGGCTTTCACGTTAAAACCAATAACGATTCCAGAAGAAGCTGAGGCAAGCATGATGTCAGCTTCATTTATGTTTCCTACCCCCTTGGAGATAAATCGTATGGATACCTCTTGATCACCAAGTCGCGCCAGGGCTGTTTCGATAGCTTCAGCAGAACCCTGCAAGTCGGCTTTCAAAACGATATTTAACTCTTTTTTCCCTTTTTCATCGGGTGCCAATAAATCCTCAAGTGTTGATTTTTGTGCACCGGTTCCCACCAGGTTTTTCTCTCGTTCGGCCATGACTCTTATTTCTCCAACCATGCGGGCTATCTTGTCATCCTCGACGACCATAATTCTTGTACCGGCAGGAGGAAGATCAGAAAATCCGGCAATTTCAACCGGTACAGCCGGACCAGCTTCCTTTACCGGCTTTCCACGATCGTTGGCCAATGCCCTAACTCTACCCCAAGTTGAACCGGAAATGAACGAATCACCTATTCGTAA
>SKXZ01000030.1 GCA_007128145.1 Candidatus Nitricultor lacus
ATTCAGCGCTTTTCGGGCTGCTTCTATCTTTTCCAGTGTTTCACCGCTTATCCGATGGTCAGAGCGGAAAATGTCGAGAAAACTTGCGAGGTCGGCATAGTCGGGGTCAGCGAAGCGCGCCGCGGCGTTTGAGGCAGAACGGAACGCCGCCACAGATGAGGGATCGCGAGGAATATCCGCTGCCACATCGGCCAGGCGGGCGGCCAGACCATCTACCATGTATAAATCCACTGCCGACTGGGTCACCCAGGGAAAATTGTAGAAACCGACGTAGGTATCGACCATCACGCGGGCAAGTTCGCGCTCGTTCATGGAAGGGTGCTGTTTCAGCTTCGAGAGGAAGCCGGGGTAATCCATTCCCGCACCGGGGACGTTATCCTGCGAGGCTACCAGTACCCGGGCGGAGTGGCGTACCTCGTATGCTACCTCTACCAGGTTCATGATGCAAGCGTCCATGACCAAAAGATCAAGCTTTCCTCCCAAGGCGAACGTCGCGTCCGCAAGTGCCGCGCCGAGCTCGGGAATGGTGATGGAATCACCAAACGTATCGTCAAAGGAAATATTGCGCAGAAAACTTTTGAAGCCTGTTCCATGGTTCCAGATGACGAGGGCATAGCGATCGGCAGGAAAGCGGGAAGCGGCAAAGTTCACAAAATCTGCAAGGGTGCGCCCATCTCCCATGTTCACTTCGCCCAGCTCCTCGAGCACAGGTGAGGTGATGCGGGAAGGATCGTTGCTTTGTTCGACGAGATAGCGGCGGGCCGGTCCACCAAGGGTATCGTATTGTACCACGATATTCAGGTTCGGTCCTGAGCCTACCTGTTCCATGGAAAGCATGTCGTACAGCCCGAAGTCAACCAGATCATTGTCGGCATTGAGAAAAACCATTACTGTCCATGCACTGCGGTCCCGTGGAGGGGAAGGGGACGGGGAGGTGGGAGTGCATGCGGAGAAAAATAGTGCTGTTAATGCGAGAAGGGCTATGAAGAAGATCAAAAACCAGGTAAATGTATTATTTTTCGGATATATCGTCACGATGAGCTCCTTTCTTAAATGCAGTGAGTCGGGAATAGGGAGTCGTGAGTAGTTGGAAAGCTCATTTCTCACATCTCACGGCCAATACCAGAGCCCCACCCTGGACTTGATCCGGCGTCCAGAGGCGCTTTCTCAAACTGGATAAAACCAAAGTCGCTGGATTCGGGTTACCACATACCGGAATGACACAAAAGGGCATTGCTGATTTCAGATTTATGATTGTAGATTTGAAAAGCCTTTCCACTCCTCATTTCTAACGCCTCACTGGTTTAAACCCTTCCCCCGCTTTTACATTCATACTTCTGAAATCATAATTCCTACTTTAAACTATTCCCCACTCCCTGCCTTTAACCCTACCGGCATGAGGTAGAGGGGACTTTCGTTTTCCGGGATACCGAGAACGCCGGCGACCGCATTATCATCAAAGGCTCCGATCGCAACTGTCCCCAACCCGAGGCTTTCGGCTTGTAAATAAATGTTTTGCCCCACGTGCCCGACTTCAATGTGCACGTAGCGCTCGGCACGGGGGCCGTAGCGCATGGCGGTTATGTCGTAATCAGCGGCGATCGCCAGTGTTACCTGCGCAGAGGCTAGTGAATCCTGACGAAGGGCAGCGTTGGAGAGATTTTCACGCACATCCCCGGCAACCACCCGCTCGATTGCGTGTTGAGCGGGAAGGTAACGCCACACGCCAGCTTCCAACCCTTCCACTTCTCCCGCAACCAGGTAAAGTGTGAGGGGGTAAAGCGCGCCGGCAGACGGTGCGGCTCGAAAACCCCGCCGTTCTTCGGTAATTCCCTGGGCGGACCAGAGAAGCTGTCCGACCTCTTCCAAGGCAAGGGAGCCGGGCACGTAAGACCGGACCGAACGCCGGTCTTCTATGGTACGTTCAACGGTGAGAGTACCTTCCCGCTCAGGCTGGGGAAGTTCCACCGTAGCCGCCTGGACAATACGTGTGGGAATGAGCATAGCACACAATGCCAGTGTGCACACGAAAAACAGCTTTATCATGGGTGATCCCTCCCATCTAAAGGCAGTGAGTCGTGAGTAGGGAGTCGTGAGTAGTGGAATTCCACCGCCTTTCCACTTCCCCACTTCCCCGCCTCACCTTCCCCGGCTTTTATTCGATTCACGGCCTTTCAGCCACCGCTTCCAGGCACCCTCGAGCCTTTCTTAAAATGTGATGCGGCCCTCCACCCGGTCGATGGTCGAGGACGGTTCGGCTATCGCTTCCACCCGGATATCGTTGAACACGCGAGGCACGAAATCGGTGCGGGTATTGATGTTACGGAATGTCTCCATGGCGCTTTCCAGGGAACCGGTGCGGTCGGTCACCACCACCATCACCTGTATTTCCCTCGGCTCACCTATCTCCTCGAGGTCAAACCGGATCACCACGTCCGTAAGGTTGACGATTTCCCCCTCGAAGAAAAAGACGCGGTTTCCTTCCGGATCGGTGATAAAAAAGCTTCCGTTTTCCCACTCCACCACCCAGTAGCCCTCCCAGACGGCAGGATTGATTCCCGGCCCGGTAAGTGGGTTCCCATCCGTATCGACCGCGAAGTGATACACAAAATCATCCCGCACTTGAGCGCGCATGAAGGCGCGAAGCTCGAGGACATCCCCGCCCTCGTCCCAGGGGGGCTGCTCCCCCCAGGCACAGCCGGCAATGAAAATAATCAGCAGAAAAACGAGAAAAAGCGGGAATATCGGGATTCTTGCATTCACAAAAGATCAACCTCCCAAAACAAATGTTTCCGTGGGAAAAGCCTTGATGGTATATTCAAGCCAGAAGGTATCCCGCGACCTGTCCCACACCAGGCGTATCTCCCGGCAGTGGAGATCACGGGTCACACCCACCTGCAGGGTCTGCAACCCTCCACCCATCAAGTCCCAGGAGCCGTCGAAAGACACTTTCCAATCATCGTCTATGGAGAACGAGGTATCAAAACCCAGCACCAGGCCACGCCATTCCCCGGTGTCAAAATCATAGCGCCCGCGGAGGGAAAGTGTATTGTCCGGGTCGAAACGGTAACGCACCCGCACGTCTCCATCAGAAAAATCTTCCGCGATGAAATCGTATCCGCCGCGCAGGCTCACATCCCACTCGGTAGTGCGGTACTGTATTCCAATGTTTGCCGTATCGGCCTGGCGGGTGGTGTAATCGAAGCGGAAGGGAGTCGCACCGTCGTAATCACGCTTACTGTAATCCAGATTTATGCTTAAATCCGGTGTGAAGTTGTGCGTGAGGCGGAGTCCCGCCGCGTACATGTAGCGTGCGTAATCGCCCCATTCGTAAAAATCCTGTTCCAGGAGCAAGGTGGAGCGCAATGAGGTGTCTGGTCCAAGGCTGTGCCGGCCCTCGATATCCGCCCACAGGCGGAGGCGGTCGGCTTCCACGCCAGTTTCCATCTCGCGGTAATACCCCCACAGGAGGCCGGCCCGGTAACGGAAGTCGGATTCTCCTATACGGGTACGCCGCTTGCTCACCTCAAGTTCGGGCATTTTATATACATGGCGGCGAACCGCTGTTGGAGCCATGTCTTCACGCAGGTCTTCATAGGTTTCATACCGCAGGGCGTAGGTATAATCCCCTTCGGTCATGTCAAAACTCACCAGAGTCCGCAGGACCTCATCTATCGATTCCCCCCAGACCGCGCGGCGGGTGTAGTCAAAGAGCACCCTTCCCGTGACATCCCCGAGTTTATGCCTGTAATCGAGGGTCCCCAGGAGGTTGTCACGCTCGTTCCCGATGTCTGAATCGAAAGAGGTGGTGAGCCGGGCGGTGGAAAGCTCGTCTTCACGAACTACCGCCAGTCTCCCGGTGTAGCGGTCGCTTATCTCTCCCGCTTCACCCGAATAGTCAAGTGAAAGAGTGAAGCTGGTTTTATCGTCAATCTCGCCCCGGTAGCTCAAAGAGGCCTCCATGGGATCAGGCTGATCCCGCAGGGCCTGGTAGCCAAGGGTCAGCTCCCCGCGGTCTGCACGGTCCATGGGCTCGTAAAAATGGCGTATGCCAAGACCCCAACCCCGTTTTTCCCACCAGTCAAGCGTTACCGTCCCGAACGATTCCGGACCGAAATAGTAGGTGTAGTACAGGGTAGCATACCAACCGAGAGCCGAAGACTGTCCGATAACCGGGAGAAGGGGAAGCTGTTCGCGCCGGTCCAGGAAAATGACATAATGCGGCAAAGTGAAAAAACGGGTATCGAAGTCATGGTAGCTGAACCCGTGGATGACAACCAGGTGATCGGGGTAAATCTCCACCTTGCGCGCTTCTATGTGGTAGTGGGGTTCATCAAGATCACAGGTGGTGAGAAAGGCATCCTCTACCTCGGTTATATCCGGATCACGGAAGACATTCTCGCCGCGGAAAAACACCACACCCTCTATGCCCCTGCCGGTTATGTCGGTCTCGAATTCCGTGAAGCGCCAGGTTTCCTTTCCCCAATTGTAGGTCACCTCCCGGGACAGTGACCCCTCACGGCGTTCTTCCACTATCACGTTTCCCTCGGCGATGAGCTCTTCACGGTCAAGGTAAATCCTGATGAGGTTGGCCTGCAGGGTAAAATCCTGGTAGGTGATAATGCCGTTGATAGCGGTTATTTCGTCATCGGCGGGATGATAAATCAGCCTCTCCCCGGTAAGCTCTATAGCCCGCCGTGTATCCGGAGGGCCCGCTTCGATGACGGCTTCCGACTCTTCGGGTAGAACTTCCTGGGCCAGGGCGGGCACGCAGAGAAACACCGCGAGCGCAAAGGCCAGGAAAACGAAGACTGCTTTCACAAGCTTCCCTCAATCCCCGATTATAAAGCGTGCGGATATGATATTCTCCGCCTCCAGTATTTCACTGTCCAGGTAGTACACGGCCGTCCCCGCACGGATTTCCCGGTCCTTTTCCAAGATGAGGATGTCTCCGGACATTTCCATGCGCTCTTCTTCCGCGGTCTCCTCGTTGCCGGGGTAATAGCGCACCTGGGCGGCGGAGATAGTGATATCCTTCCACTCGATATCCGAATGGTCTTCACTCCAGGCTTCTTCCGTATCACCCTGGAAATGCAAAAGCGCCGTGCGCCAGAATATGGTGGAAGTACCTTCGTCCTCTTCCCTTTCTTTCTGCAGTTCAACATCCTCACGGAAGAGGTATATTTCGCCGTCGAAGTCTCCCTCCATTTCCCGGGCCAATATTATGGTATCTTCACGGGTAACCGTCACCCCGCCGAGGAAGATTCCGGTATTGGCCTGCAGATCGTAATCCATTTCCTGGGTGATTATGTGGTTTTTCCCCTGGATAGCGGTCACATTCCCGAAAGCCTCGAACTTTTCCTGCTGGGAGTCATACCGGATACGTTCCGCACTCTCCAGAATCACCTCCCGGCGCTCTCCTTCGGCTTCTTCTTCGATGACGATCACAACTTCCTCTTCTTCTGCTTCCTGCGCGAAAGCCGGCGCAAGAAAGAGGATACACAAGGCAACGGCTCCTGCCATCACTCTGATAAATTGTCTCACGGACATCCCTCCATCCCTGGGTACAGAAGCTCGGGCTTGGCCATCTCTACGGCAGAGACGGCACAATGCCTCTTTTGCAGATTATATCATGCTTTTTCCCGGTAAGTTCAGCCGGAACTGCAGTTTTTCAATCCATTACTACTTCCTCCTCACCGGTTGTCCGTTTTATAGAATAATCGATGAGAAACTCGGTGTTTCCGCTTATATCCCCGCTCGAATACGGATGGAGGTCCCTGTTTTTTTCCTCCTCAAACTTTCCTTCCATGTCCACTTCCATGATATATCCCTCAAATAATCCCTCACCGTCGAGCCTGATCTTTCCGCGGTAATACATCACGCTTTCCAGACCGAGCGAGTCCACTCTCCTGAAAGAGAGAAAACTTATACGCTCAATTAATTCTGACGCGGAGAAAAGGCGGTAGCTTTCGTTGTCGCGGAAACCCGTTATTTCGGCAAAGGGAGTGCTGAAGCCTGCCTCCACAATAGAGTGGTCTGGATATTCCACCTTCAGCTTTTTCCACAGGGTGGTGAGTGAATCCATGTTACCTCCCTCGACGGAAAATCCTGCCCTTTTCTCCATCGGTCCCCACAAAAAGGAATGTTCCTGGGGAAAATAGAGGTTGAGCTCCACGTCCTGGAAACCTTCTCTTACCATGAAACGGGGAATTTCCCTTTTTCGTGAGAATTCAAGGTCTATTTCCGCCTCCACGTTTTTTTCCCTGGCTCTCTTAAATTTCAGATTCATGGGTCCGCGCTCTCCGGGAAAGGGAACATACCCATCCACTTCCCGGTGTGCCACGGTTATGGGCCCCTCCTGGCGGCCTGCCAAAAGCGCGGAGCGCTTCGCTTCCCGGATAGGCGTCCGCAAGGAGCGCAAAGGGGTACGGGCCAGAAATCCTCTCCCGTCTTGGAATTCCAGGAAGAACAGGTATCCCTCAAATTCGCTGGGTGCCTGGACAGATATCCGTCCTTTGCGGCGTGGAGCACG
>SKXZ01000012.1 GCA_007128145.1 Candidatus Nitricultor lacus
AAAATCTTTTTCCCTTGCTGGCATCAGAGTTGGTTTTGTGTGCGCGCATCCCGATATAGTGGAAGGATTGATTAAGGTAAAAGATTCATACAACGTCAGCCGTCTTTCGCAGGAAGCCGCCCTGGCAGCTCTCCAAGACATACCGTATATGCTTTCAAATGTTGAGAAAATTCGAAAGATTAGGGATAAAGTTTCTAATGATTTTCGGCAGCTCGGGTTTGAGGTTTTTCCTTCACAGGCCAATTTTATTCTTGTCCGTCAGAAAGGGAAAGATTTGGGGTGGTTGTATGGGAAGCTACGTGAGGAAAGGATCCTGATTCGCTTTTTCAATGATCTTCCGGATTCACTGAGGATTTCGATAGGAAGCAAAGACGAAATGGATCAACTGGTACATGCCGTTGTTCGACTAACGAAAAAGAGTAGCCCGTGAAAACATATACTTTATTCATCTGGGATCTTGACAATACTTTGATTGCCAGTTCGGATTTACTGTGGGGTGCCTTTGCGTATGTAGCGAAAAAGTATGCGGGTAGAAACATGACTCCTGCTGAAATTGTGAGCATGTATGGTCCTCCTGAGGATAGCGTGGTGGAAAAACTTGCAGGTGCTTTACAGAAAGAAGATGCCCTGGCGGATTTTTACCGCTTTTACCAGGATAACCATGATCATTTGGTACAATTATTTCCTGGAATTCTTGAAATCATCTATTTGTTGCGGGAAAAGGGCATTACTCAAACACTATTTACTTCTAAGAATCGTTTCAGTGCCGAGATTACCCTGAAAAAACTTGGAATACGGGAGTATTTTGATGTGGTGATATGCGGTGATGAGGTGGTCTATCCAAAACCGTTCCCTGATGGAGTACATTCCATTATACATCGAACAAAAGTACATCCTGATGAAATATTATATTTGGGAGATTCTCCACTGGACAAGGAAGCTGCACAAAGAGCAGGAGTAGATTTTGCCTATGTGTTATGGGATTCTTTTCATCGTGATACGATTGAAAAGAATGAGGCAAGGTATGTTTTTCATACCGTGGGCGAATTCCGTGAGTGGATTACACAGATGTTTGCGCTGGTCGATAACGAATAGGTATAAATTGGATAATCAGGAGGAAATTGATGGGTAGATGGATATGTACCGAATGTGGCCTTAGAAAAGAAAGCAGATGTAAACCAAGGAAGTGCCCTGCTTGTGGAGAAAAGGATTCTTTTGAAAAAGAAGAGGAAGAAGAAACAAGAGGGGAGAAAAACTAAATTGGAGCTTCCATTTTCCCGAGTCCGCAAGAGGAATGGAGAAAAGGAACCTTTCCGACAGGGAAAAATTACCCATGCCATATATCGCGCCTTGACTAGTGTGAACCGCAATGATTCCGTACTTGCCGAGCATCTGACACACAAAGTAATAGAAAAGCTCAGAAGCCGGAAAAAAGCTGAAGAGCCGGGAGTAGAAGAAATTCAAGACATTGTTGAGTCTGTATTGATGGAGGATGGTTATGTTGACGCCGCCCGCTCATTCATTCTTTACCGAGAGAAGCACAGAATTTTGCGGGCGGCCAAGTTGGAGCTTTTTGGGGTGCAGGATGACTTGAAACTTCCTCTTCACTCTATTCAAATTCTTCAGGAGAGATATCTCCTTAAAGACGAAGCCGGAAAAGTGATTGAAACTCCCCGAGAGATGTTTTACCGAGTTGCAGACGCTGTAGCTCGAGCAGAGGAAGTATTTGATGAACCGGTTGAACCGGTGCGCGATGCTTTTTTCCAGCTCCTTTCATCACTGAAATTTCTACCAAACTCTCCCGCACTGATGAATGCGAAAACCCCAGTTGGACAAATGTTTGCCTGTTTCGTGTTACCAATGGAGGATTCTATATCCGGCATATTCACCACGCTTCGAGAAATGGCGATTATTCATCAATCCGGTGGGGGAACGGGGTTTGATTTTTCTCCTTTGAGGCCTCAAGGTGACCGGGTAGCGACCACAGGTGGTATAGCTTCAGGTCCTCTCTCTTTCCTGCGTATTTTTAATACGGCTACTGAGGTTGTGAAACAAGGAGGAAGGAGGAGAGGGGCGAATATGGCTGTTTTAAGGCTGAACCACCCTGATATTGAACAATTTGTACGAGCGAAGGAAAAACCGGGTGAAATGGAAAGCTTCAATTTTTCTATTGGAGTAAAAGACCAGGAGATGGAAGTGATGCTCAAGGGGAGCACATTGTCCCTGGAAAATCCTCGAGATGGCAAACAATGGCGTTCGATTTCCGCCTCCCAACTCTGGGATCAAATAAGCCGTAACGCCTGGTTGGGTGGTGATCCGGGTTTGATTTTCCTGGATCGTATAAATGAAGCAAATCCAACTCCTGCCCTTGGAGAAATTCATTCTACTAATCCATGTGGCGAAGTTCCCCTGCTTCCTCATGAAGCTTGTGTTTTGGGTTCTGTTAATCTCGCACGCTTTATTGTGCGGGATCAACTTGATTATTTTGCTCTGGGTGAAGCAGTGGATACGGCTATACGTTTTCTGGATAATTGTATTGAAATCAGTCGCTACCCTCTCCCTGAAATTGAAAAAGCGGTAAAGGGAAACCGGAAAATAGGGTTGGGTATAATGGGTTTTGCCGATGCCTTGGTAAAGATGGATACCCCTTATGAGTCAGCTCAAGCGTTACGAATGGCTGAGGAGATCATGGGCTTTATCTCTCGCAGAGCACGTCAAGCCTCACGGAAACTCGCTGAAACCCGGGGAGTATTCCCTAATTACCACAACAGTATTTGGAAAACCATGAATTTACCCCTTCGTAATGCCACAGTCACTTCTATAGCACCAACTGGTACCTTGAGTATGATTGCAGGTTGTTCAAGTGGTATAGAACCCTTTTACGCTTTGGCCTACCGTCGTTTTGTTTTTGAGGGGACGCAGATAACCGAGGTGAATCCTCTTTTAGAAGAAAAAGCAAAAGAAGCCGGAGTTGAGGACGAGGTATTACGTGCGGTGTATGAAGATGGTACCTTGAAAGGGGGTAAAGACATTCCATCCGATTTGCGTGCTCTCTTTCAAACCGCTTTTGAGATATCTGCGAAGTTTCACATACAAATACAGGCTGTTTTTCAACGTTATGTCGATAACGCCGTATCGAAAACAGTGAATCTTCCGGAAAAAACTGCTCCAGGAGAAATAAGCAGGGTGTTCGAGCTTGCATGGCGAAGCGGGTGTAAAGGGATTACTGTTTATCGCACCGGGAGTCGAGAGAAACAACCCCTGATTGCCGGCCTGGATGATGGAAAATGTGAGACATGTTGATATACTCACTGTAAAGAATAGGGAATGAAAACTTTTTTCAAGCCGGTGAATTAATCGGTTTCATCACGATAGCGAAAAATGAGCCCCCCACCGATTATGCCTCCAGCGATATATACCATGACCACCCCCAATGAGGAGAAAAATCCTAACCAATCGATTTCATGTACCATGAAATTTTGCCAGTATAAAAAATGATGGGTTATGAGGTAAGGGGCAAAAGGACGGAAGAACTCGAGGTTTTCGAGTACAGTGAAAGCTGTAGTCATAACCAGGGTGAAAACGGGACTAGCCAGGGAGTGATTGAGAAAAGAAGAAAAAAATAGGGCTACAGAGGCGAAAGCAAGGACGTATAAAGACACAGCAATTCCGGATGAAGCAAGTCGCCATAACGCTTCTTCAGCGGGAACATTGAAAAACCCTTCGCTGAAATTCGAAAGTTCATTAGGAAGAATAACTTCTCCACCACCAAAAAGAATAAGCCCAAGGACAGCCGTAACCAGTAAGGTGGAAAAAACAATAAAAAATGAATACACGATAATTAAATATACTTTCCCCATGTAGAACTGTTGTCGGGTTACTGGTTTAGACAGCACCATCCGAAGTGTTCCCCTGATGCGTTCACCAGCAATGCTTTCACCGGCGATAAGCACGGTGACAACCGGACCAACCACGGCAAGCGGATACAGTGTGAGACCGGGAACATACAACCCACTGAGATGAAAACCAAACTGACGCAAGGGAACAAGCGAAGGATTATACCAAACGTTGATTCCTATAAGCACTCCTAAACCCCATAAAATTATGATTCCGAAATAGGTGCGAAAATTCGCTCGTACTTTCTTTAATTCAAGTATCAGGGTATTCATTTTTTCCACCTTTTACGGTTTGCAGAAATACCTCCTCCAGGGTAATCTGGCGTGGAGAGATTTCATATATTCCAATATTCCGTAAGCCCATTTCTCTCACCATTTCAGGAACTTCTTCCCGGGAAATCGGGAGTATATAATACCCATTACGAGTTTGATAGGTGATGTTTTTTTCCAGAAAGAATTTCTCGGCCTGTTCGGGGGTAGAAATCTTGAATTGGTATGAAGCATCAAACAAGAGCTCTTCCACAGGCGCGGTTTTGAGAATTGAGCCGTAATGAATGATAGAAACTCGGTTACAGGTTTTTTGCACTTCGCTGAGGACATGGGAGGATAATACCACGGTGATATTGAGCCTTCGATTAAGGTCCATGATGAGTTCACGGATGCTTTTTACTCCTTCAGGGTCAAGGCCTGCTGTCGGCTCGTCAAGGACAATAAGGCGGGGGTGGGGCACAAGCGCTTGGGCTATGCCAAGTCTTCTTTTTTGTCCATTGGAGTATATTCGTACTGGGTAATCGAGAATATCATGAATTCCTACGAGTCTCGATGCCTCTTCGACGGCACTTTTAGGAAGAGTGCGACCCGTGAATGCGGTGAGAATCTCGAGATTTTCTCTTCCTGTCAGTGTTTCGTAAAAAGCAGGTATGTCTACCAACCCACCCATAACCCTTTTAGCTAGTGTAATCTGGAGAGGACACTTGAAACCGAAGACATGAAAGAAACCCTTTGTAGGGCGGATTAAGCCGAAAATAACACGGATCGTTGTTGTTTTACCTGCGCCATTATTGCCCAGAAAACCGAAAATATCACCTTTTTCGATCTTGAGGCATAAGTTTTTGAGGACTGTATTTTCTCCAAAGGTTTTGGTAAGATTGACTAATTCGAGGGCTGCCTGAGAAATGGTAGTTTCCTCCTTTTCCCCAAAGATCAACGACTATTATATACGTAAAAGAGGTCGAAAAAACAGATGTGCTCAGCAAAGGTGAAAAAAACCTTTATGAACTACATAATGGATATGGATGGCGTCCTGTACCGGGGAGGGGAACCCTTACCGGGAGCGAAGGAGTTTCTCTTCGAATTGAGGAAGCGAGGATATAATGTGGTTTTTATGTCTAACAATTCTGCTCCGACCCGTTGGCAGTACATAGAAAAGCTCCGGGGTATGGGTATTGAAGCTAGTGAAAAAGAGATTATTACTTCTTCCCTCATCGCAGCTTCTTATTTGAAGCAGAAGTGCTCTTCAGCCCGTCTTTTTGTAATAGGAGAAGAAGGTTTACGTGAGGAACTTGCTCGCGCGAATTTGGAAATAATCGATGATCCCTCGCAACTGCATGGTGTAGATTATGTTGTCGTAGGTATGGATAGGGAGTTTACCTATTACAAAATGCGTATCGCAATGCGCTGTATTCTCGATGGAGCGGGATTTATAGGTACAAATCCAGACCCATCTTTTCCTGAAGAATCGGGCCTTGCACCCGGAGCCGGAGCACTTATTGCGGCTATAGAAAAAGCTTCAGGTGTAACACCACGGATTTTGGGTAAACCATGCAAGGAAGCACTGGAGCTTTTGTTGGCAATAACAGGCTTTCAACGCGATACGACCATGGTTGTGGGTGATCGCTTGGACACCGATATTGCTATGGCAAGGGATGCTGGTATGTTTTCTGTGCTGGTCCTTACGGGAGTCACCCAGGAGAACTTCATCGGTAACAACATAAATGGACCGGATAGTATTGTGGGGAACTTGTGGGAACTCCAGGAAAGACTTGGATGGCAGGTAATAAATGGTAATAGGGGCACACAACCCGGAAAGGAGCGCTGAATATTGGCTGGGGTTAAAATATATGATACTACCCTAAGGGATGGTTCCCAGATGGAGGGAGTGAATTTTTCCATCCAGGATAAGATTCAGATAGCTCAAAGGATGGATGAATTTGGCATACATTATATCGAAGGCGGTTGGCCGGGTTCAAACCCAAAGGATGAGGCATTTTTTGAAGAAGCGTCGCGTATCCAGTGGAAGAACGCGAAAATTGCAGCCTTTGGAAGTACGAGGCGGGCGGATAGCCCAGTGGAAAACGATCGCAATATAAAGCTCTTGATACAATCTCGTGCACCGGTTGTAACAATTTTCGGTAAATCCTGGGATTTACATGTAAAAGAAGCATTGAGAACCACGAAAAGCGAAAATTTAAACATGATTGAAGATTCTGTTGCGTATTTGAAAAAGCAGGGCCGGGAAGTGATTTATGATGCTGAGCATTTTTTTGACGGCTATTTCTCCGACCCTG
>SKXZ01000022.1 GCA_007128145.1 Candidatus Nitricultor lacus
AGGTTGAAAAGAATAACTTTCTCCTCCCCGGTAGCGGTACATTTTTCAGCTTTATCTATGACTGCCTTGACTGCATGAGCAGCTTCCGGTGCTACAATAATCCCTTCCGTTCCGGCAAATACAAGGGCTGATTTGAAGACAGCAGCCTGCTGGAAAGCACGTGCCTCTACCAATCCTTCCTTATGTAAAAGGCTGATTAAGGGTGCCATACCGTGATATCGCAGCCCTCCGGCGTGTATCCCGGGAGGAATAAATTCATGTCCCAGAGTATACATAAGTAAAAGAGGAGTTGTCTCGGCTACGTCTCCAAAGTCATACCGGTATTCACCGCCGGTAAGAGTAGGACAGGCTGTTGGTTCCACCGCAACCGCTCTCATGTCCTTCTTACCAGCCAGCTTCTCTCGTAAAAAGGGAAATGCGAGGCCGGCGAAATTGCTTCCCCCTCCCACGCACCCCACAACCACATCCGGCAAGTTTTCACCCGCCTGCTTCATTTGCAAAAGAGCCTCCTCACCGATGATGGTTTGGTGGAGAAGCACGTGATTGAGAACACTGCCCAAGCCGTACTTGGAAGCCGGGGTGTTGACAGCATCTTCGATAGCTTCGCTGATTGCAATTCCCAAACTCCCCAAAGAATCAGGGCTTTTTGCTAAAATATCCCTGCCCGCTTTTGTGTTTTCACTGGGGCTCGGGAATACCTGGCCCCCCCAGGTCTGCATCATTACCCTGCGGTAGGGTTTTTGTTGAAAGCTCACTTTTACCATATACACGCAACATTCAAGTCCAAAAAAATGGCAGGCCATACTCAAAGCCGACCCCCACTGGCCTGCTCCTGTCTCAGTTGTCATCCGGCGAGTGCCGTCTTTACGGTTATAAAACGCCTGAGCCACCGCCGTGTTGGGTTTGTGGCTTCCGGCCGGACTCACTCCCTCGTACTTATAATAAATCCTGGCCGGCGTCTTGAGATGTTTTTCCAAACGGTAAGCTCGCATGAGAGGCGTGGGGCGCCACAAGCGGTATACATCAAGAACTTCGCCTGGTATATCAATATATTTTTCTGGGCTTGCTTCCTGTTCAATAAGGCTTTGAGGAAATATGGGAGCAAGATCCTCCGGTTTCACCGGTTCCCGTGTTGCCGGATGCAGGGGAGGTTCAGGTGGATTCGGAAGGTCGGGAACAATATTATACCACGTTGTTGGGAGTTCACTTTCTTTTAATATGTACCTATGGTGACCGATCATTACACAACCTCCTTTTCTAAATGCAGTGAGTAGGGAGTAGGGAGTCGTGAGTAGTAGAGAAATCCAGGAATAAAAAAACTGCATTCCCCTTTTCACCCGTTCTTCTCATCACCGCCTTCCTGCTATCAACCCTGTAAATAGCAACTGTGGTTTCCAATTCTCCATTTCAACAATTCCCCGTTTCCCCGTTTTCCTCCATTTAACATCTTCAATGCCGCCACACAGTGGCAGGGTCTTTGTGAAGACCACCACCTCAGCGGTCAGATGACAAAAGCACCCGGTCGGTGGCAAATTTCTTGTGCCGTCTCTCACTGAAACGATCGAGCAATTCAGCTATGGTAAGCCTTTTTCTTTCTTCTCCAGAGATATCCAGCACAATTTCCCCCTCATCCATCATGAGCGTACGGTTACCAAAGTTCAAGGCATCTTCCAGGTCATGAGTAATCATGAGGGCCGTGAGTTGTTCCTCGCGAATAAGTGTCTCACTGAGTTCCAGTATTTTTTTTGCAGTCTTCGGGTCAAGGTTTGCGGTGTGTTCATCGAGCAACAATAACTTCGGATCGCCAATTGTCGCCATGAGCAAGGCAACCGCCTGCCGTTGGCCGCCTGACAACAAGCCCACCCTGTCCCGTAAACGTTCCTCCAGACCTAAGCCCACTTCTGTAAGTTTTTCACGGAATTTCTGGCGCATAGGATCATTTATAGCCAACCGTAACCCTCGTGGTTTTCCTTTGCGGAAAGCTATAGCAAAATTTTCTTCCAGGGTTAGCGAGGAAGCAGTACCCTGAAAAGTATTTTGAAATACCCGTCCCATGTACTTCGCCCGCCGGTAGGCGGGGAGCTGGGTGACATCCTTACCCGCAAGAATAACTCTCCCGGTATCAGGCAAATAGCTCCCGCTCACTATATTTAAAAGTGTTGTTTTCCCAGCGCCGTTGCTCCCGACAATAGTGATGAAATCGCCGTCTTCCACGGTAAAAGTAAGGTTTTTTAAGGCCCGACGTTCATCAGGAGTATTACGGGCAAAATATTTATTAATATTCTGAAGGCGCAGCACTAACGTACCCTCCTTAACTTTGCTTTAAAAACAGGGAATGAAAGAATGATTATAACAAGCAAACCGGTGAAGAGTTTCAGGTCAAACGGTTTGAACCCGATATGGTATCCCCAGTTAAGGGCTATTGCGGTAGCCATCCGGTACACGATAGCTCCCAATATTACCTGGATAGTGATAACAAAGATTGTTCTACCACGTAAAAGCACTTCTCCGACAATTACCGACGCCAAGCCGGCAATGACCATTCCGATTCCCATATTGATATCCACAAAACCTTGAAACTGGGCAAACATGGCACCACATAGCGCAACAAGAGCATTAGACACAGAAATACCTATCAGCTTGATACGGTCTGGATTGATACCTTGTGCCTCAACTAACGTTTCATTGTCTCCGGTAGCACGGATAGCCAAGCCTATTTCAGTATGAAGAAACATATCAAGCATTACTTTAAGAAAGATAATGAGGCCCAGTAAGAATGTCAGGCGCAGGTACATCTCAGGATAGCCGGTAAATGTGTCCCGCAAGATGGTAAATACCGTACGATGACCGAGAAACTCAGACAGAGATATATTCGGTCTTCCCATAATTCGCAAATTAATTGAATACAGGCAAATCATGGTAAGAATTCCGGAAAGTAAAGCAGGTATCTTTGAAAATGTATGCAGGAAACCTGTAAAGAGTCCTGCCAAAGCACCTCCTATTATAGCAACAATTATGCCATACACAGGGCCAAACCCACTATGAGCCATGAACGCGAACACCGCGGCTCCCATGGGAAAACTTCCATCAACAGTGAGGTCAGGAAAATTCAAGCAACGGAAAGTGATGAATACTCCAAGCGCCAGGATAGCAAACAAAAGACCTTCCTGGACACTGTAGACCATGAAATCCCCGATGGCAGACACCTCTTTCTAGCGGGGGAGAGAATACTAACCACTTTCTCTCCCCCTTGTATTCTTGATAATTCGATTACATCACGTATACTTGAGGTCAACCTCTATTCCCTCAAGAGCCTTGTTTTCTACAAATTCCTCGAGCAACGCATCAAATTCTTCTGCGTCAAGACCCAGTTGTTCCACCGTATTCCTGTTCACCAACAGTTCGAGCCGGCGTGCGAACTCGACCGGAATATCAGCAGGATTTTCCCCCTCAAGAATGCGTGCAACCATGCTGGCTGTCTGTCTGCCATGGAGATAGTAATTGAACCCTAAGGCTAAAAGTGCACCTTGTTCAACAGTAGTAGGGTCGGCCAACACAAGGGGTATCTTGTTTTCCAGGGTCACACTGATAACGGTTTCCAAGGCACTCACCACAGTGTTGTCGGTTGAGACATAAATCGCCTCCGCTCTTCCTGCCAAGGAACGGGCAGCCATGGAAACATCAGCGGTTGTGGCAACTGTAGCCTCATGCAGCTCGAGGCCCATTTCCCCGACAGCCTCGATAGCGAGGTCGTTGGTGATGACTGAATTCACTTCTCCAGCATTGTACATCGTTCCCACCGTCTGAATTTCGGGAAACAGAAAATGGAGAAGTTCAAGTTGCAACGCTACCGGTGTGAGATCTGAAGCTCCTGTTACATTAGCTCCCGGCTCATCCAGCGATTGCACCAGGCCCGCCGCTACCGGATCGGTTACAGCCGAGAAAACGATGGGAATATCCCGTGTGGCGTTTGCAGCTGCTTGAGATGTTGGTGTCGCTATTGAAACTATGAGGTCCACCTGGTCTGAAACGAACTTACGCGCGATAGTGTTGGCGGTAGCCACATCGCCCTGGGCGGATTGAATATCATAGACAATATCCTCGCCCCTCACATACCCGTATTCTTCCTCCAACGCATCCATCACTCCATCTCTTGCGGCATCCAACGCGGGGTGATCGACGATCTGCATGATGCCGATCCGCAATGGGTTTCCCATGGCAGGGAAAGCAAAAACTGCCGCAATGAAAAACACTATCAAACTTCCCAATAAAACTTTCCTCACTTGTAATACCCCCTTCCAGGTGGATTCCTCCACCATAAATAAAATCCCCCCGTCCCAGGGACGAGGGGAAACTCGCGGTGCCACCCTTGTAGAGTTCTCAGACTCCACTTAAATCCGTATCGGGGAAACCGGCAGACCCTACGTTTTCTTTCAGGTCCACACCTCCGGGATCCATTCATTCCCTTCCGGCCACCGGTTCACACCTATACCCGGCTCTCTGAAGACCAAAAAAAGAACTACTCCTTCCCTTCTTCGGCTTTACTTTTAATATATTCAATCCTCGACCCAACCTGCACGCTGAAAGATTACACATATTATACACGGATTTTTATCCAAGTAAAGGAATACAGGGTCTTCTCTACCTATTTTTCCTCAACTTAAGATATCTTTGCACGAACGCGGTCATTCTCTTCTTTCACTTTCTGCCCTGAACGTTCCAGGTAACCACTCAGCTTTTTATAGACAACCAAAGTAATGGCTCCGTTGATAACTCCTTTCAACAAGTTAAACGGTATTATTGCAGGCAACAACATAGCAACCACCGCTTCTCGTGGAACTCCCAGGTAAATGGGTGTAACCAGCAGATTGGCTCCTATCATAACCCCTGTCATAACCAGCGGAGCTATAATCAAAGCCAGTACCGCCCCTCGAAAAGAATGTCTGGAACGGTAGATAACTCCTGCTACCAGCACATAGGAACCGGTGGCCAAAATATGCATCAGGGCTCCCCATGGACCCCCTTGTCCTGTAATAATGGCAAACAGGATCGATACAACAGCTGTAACAAATAACCCAAGTACCGGACCAAACTTGAACCCTACCACGAGAATTGGAACATCTCCCGGATCATACAATAAAAAAGGAGCCTGGGGGATAAGAGGAAAATGGATGAGCAGGCTCAAAACAAGTGATAATCCTGAGAATGCACCTGCATAAACTATTAAACGCTGTTTCATCGCTTCAAACCTCCGGTCTCTATTTCTGTAGTAAAAGCAGTGCAACATATATCTCACAATGCCTTCATACAGCAAGCCTATATGAATCCCCATTTTCTGAGCTCAGGTTTTTCCACACTTCATAAAAAAAAGCCCTGGAGCGGACTTGCTCCAGGGCTTCATTAAGCTTTTCCCTTCTTCTCCCTTCCGGACTATACCGTCGGCTCCGGAATTTCACCGGATCAACCCTTACGGGTTCGCGGGCTAAGGTATTATAACCATCACCGCCGGTCGGGAATCGAGCCTTTTCTGACTCTCACCCTGCCCTGAAGAAGTCTTCACAATCAATGTAGCAAAGCGGGTTAACGTTGTCAATATTTCCTCAGCCTCAGCCTCAGGAAAATGCCTCCCCTTTTTTGTAATAATGAGCCAGACAATGGGGAAGTTTTTCATACTCCTCAAATAACTCATTGTACCGCTCTTTTAAACGTGTGGGTTGGTAGATGCGAGTTGTGAGTTCCACCATTTCACGTGCTTCGCCGAGGTTGCGGCATGCACCGGAGCCCACCATGGCAAATAAAGCAGCACCAAGCACTGTAGCCTCTTCAATTGAGGGTATTATTACAGGAAGATCAAGCACATCCGCCCGGATCTGGTTCCAAAGTGTATTTTTAGCACCTCCTCCAACTACTCTAACTCCAGAGGGTTGGTAATGAAAAACCTCATGAAAAACCTTCACGGCTTGTTTCAGCTGAAAAGACAATCCTTCCAGTGCCGCCCTGTAAACCTGACCTCTATCAGTCGTTAGACCGAGACCCAATATCGTTCCCCTCGTGCCCAGTGGTTTGTTTGGACCCGACGGCATAAATGAAGGAATCACCATGACATTATCAGCACCGGGGGCTATCCCTTCACCCCTTTCAATCATGAAACGGTAAATATTCGGATCATCTTTTATATCCGCAAAAAAATTTCGTCGAACCCATTCCACAACACCCCCTGAAATCATGAGCATTTGAGGATTCCACAAACCTTTTTCCGCATCGAGTTCTGTAAGCATGCCAAGCTCGAATGCCCTCTTTGAATCACGGTATTCCGGCACCCTCAAAGCCGCGATTTCCCATGTACCCGAACTGAGCACTATTTCACCCTCCATAGAGAGAGACCCCATTATCGCAAACTGGGTATCATGGCCGGCAGCGATAACCGGTATACCGGCAGGTAAACCGG